>DASVGC010000068.1:0-12836 GCA_036379735.1 Nitrososphaeraceae archaeon | reverse complement strand
TATCATTTATCAGTTCAATGGACTGAAAGATTACATTTTTAGAAATTTTATTCCAAGTTCATTTTACAATTACTGGCTTATTATTCCCCTGGGTATAATTGGAACTTGGAGATGGACAATATGGTTAATCAAGAAAATAGTCGCAACCCTTTATTCTCCAATAACGCCAGGTTCCCCTAAAGATGCTTCTGTCGCAACAGAGAAGCTTAGTGTCTCAGTAATCATACCAGTGTACAAAGAAGACAAGAAAATTTTTAAGAGATCTTTAGAATCCTGGTGGAAAAATAACCCTGCAGAAATAATTGCAATTATTGACCAATCCGATCCAGAATGTGTAGCTGAATTTAAGGAATTTCAAAAAGGAAAAAGCAATCTAAAGTTGATAGTAACGTCAAAACCTGGAAAGAGGGCAGCCTTGGCCGATGGAATAGCAGAGTCAAAAGGAAGTATTCTTGCACTAACAGATAGCGATACTATGTGGGATTCAAATTTTTTGGAAAATGCCCTAGGACCGTTTCAAGTTGATCCAAAAATTGGAGGAGTTACTCCCAGATATCACCCCATTGAGACAAGAACAATCTGGCAAAAGATGACTGATATCTTTTGGGATATGCGAAACTATTATGATATGCCGGCACAAACAGCAGGTGGAAAAGCTCTGTCATGCTTGAGCGGTAAGACTGCATTGTATCGAAGAGAGATTTTATTGCCGAAAATGAATTTGTTTTTGAATGAAGTTATCCTTGGTAGAAAAAAGGAATCAGGTGAAGATAAATGTTTTACAAGACTCGTTCAACAGGAAGGATGGAAGACCTATTACCAGAGTTCTGCAGTAATATATTCATCCGCTGCGCCAGGTTTTGACCAGTTTATCAGACAACGAATTAGATGGGCAAGGAACAGTCATAATTCTGATTTCCAAAGCCTATGGAGTGGATGGGTATGGAAATGTCCTTACCTTGCATTTTCTATGATAGACCGTTTTATTTCCGTCTTTACACTATTATTGGGTCCTATATTTCTGTCAATAGCACTCTTTGAAAATCAATGGGGCTTGGCGATTTCAATTGTTATCTTGTGGTTGGTTGGTAGGAGTATCAAAATTGTTCCTCACCTAAGACGCAATCCAAAAGACTTTTTGATTCTTCCCGTCTATCTGGGAGTAAATTTCTTGATGGCCCTTACCAGGTTGTATGCCCTTGTTACTATACGTGATCAGCATTTTATTAGAGGAATCAGGAAAGTAAGCGCTAGCAGAATAAAGAAAATCAAAGATTACTTTTTGACTGTCGAAATGATAGCCGGGATATTTATCTTCGCACTTACATTGCGTTAAGATTCAATTTTAGTATTTATATTGTTACTCTATCTCTACACAGAATTTAATTTGGATGCATAAGTTTTATAACTATAATCTAGTCTGAATTCCATTTTCAGCCAGATATTTTTTTACCATATCAAGTGTCAATTTATCATAATGAAATATTGAAGCTGCCAGTACAGCATCCACATCAGTTTTTTTAAATGCCTCAACCATGTGATCTGAAGAGCCGCAGCCTCCTGATGCAATAACAGGTATTCTAACACTATTGCATATTGTATTAGTCAATTCAATATCGTAACCATTTTTAGTACCATCTGCATCTATACTGGTCAAGAGTATCTCACCTGCACCAAGTTCTTCTACCTTCTTTGCCCATTGGACTGCATCTATTCCAGTACCTCTAGATCCACCGTAAATCATTACTTCAAAATAAAAATCCCTATCAGGACCGTGCATTATAGTATGCTTTCCTTGCTTTTCATCAACTTCAACATCATAATTTCTCTTTACATCGATTGCAACTACAACGCATTGTCTACCAAATATTTTCATAAGGTCAGTTACCAACTCAGGTTTTTTCACAGATGCAGTGTTAATTGAGACCTTGTCTGCGCCATTGAGGAGGATTTCTCTAGCATCTGCAAGTGTCTTAATTCCACCGCCCACGGTGAAGGGTATGTCTATGACGCTTGCCACCTTTCTAACCATGCTTTTCATAATCTCTCGGTCCTGTTTTGAAGCAGTAATATCAAGAAAAACAAGTTCGTCGGCTCCCTGGTCACTGTATTTTTTAGCCAGTTCAACGGGGTCACCAGCATCTTTTACCCCTAAAAACTTGATTCCTTTGACTACTCTACCATTATCTACATCAAGACATGGAATGATTCGCTTTGATAATGGCATTATGCTAGTGCTTTCACCTTTTTTATTTCCAACCTTTCTTCATATAATGCCTTACCCAGAATAACACTATCACATCCAATTGATCGAACCCTTAACACATCTAACAAATTTGAGATTCCACCACTAGCAATTATCTTTGACTTTCGATCTGTGTTAATGCTATTTAAAGTAACAATATCCGGACCTAAAAGAGTTCCATCCTTGATTATACTAGTCAGAAGAAAATTGGTAATTCCAAACTTATTGAACTTGCTTATCGCATCGTCAATCCTATAGTCTGATGAAGATTTCCACCCTTCAATCATCACCTTTCCATCTATTTCATCAAGTGAAACAACAATCTTGTCACTATAATTCTTACAGAGCAAACGCAATTCGTTTACATTTCTGTAGGCCATAGTTCCAACTACTATTCTTGAAAAGCCCATTTTGACAATCCTTTCAAAAGTATCAGTATCTCGAATACCACCTCCAATCTGAACTCGAATATTCACGGCGTGTAGAATTTCAGAGATTATTGAAAGATTATTCGTAGCGCTACCAAATGCAGCATCAAGGTCAACTATATGCAACATATCGGCACCATCTTTTTCCCATTTCTTTGCAATCTCCACTGGATCTTTGCTATACACCTTTTTGGTAGCTTGGTCCCCTTTGGTTAACCTAACTACCTCTCCATTCATTATGTCGATTGCTGCTATTACCTTCATTCGTTTTTTTCACAAATATTTACAAAATTTTTCATGATTTGGGCTCCAATCTTTCCTGATTTTTCAGGGTGGAATTGGGTTCCAAAAAGGTTTGAACGCTCGATTACAACTGGTAATTTTGAACCATATTCAGTTACCGCTGCAATGAGTTTATCATCTTGCGGCTCGATATGATACGAATGAACAAAATACACCCAGGAATCCTGCGGAATACCTTTCAAAAGGTTACTCTCATTGTTAACAATTCTCAAGTTATTCCATCCTATATGAGGTACTTTGACTTTCATTTTTGGAAGCATCAGAACATCGCCATCTAAGACTTTAAGACCTTCTAAAATTCCTTCCTCACTTTTATCAAATAGCATTTCAAGGCCAAGACAAATGCCAAGTATTGGCATCCCATTATCTACAGCAGCATTTAGTAATGCTGAATCTTTTTGCATAGAACTAATAGCGCTATCAAAGTTACCTACTCCTGGTAAAACCATTCCATCATAATTTTCTATTTCTTTTAGGGATCTGATGATTTCCACAGAATGTGCCCCATTACTCAGGAGGGATTGGTGTAAATTAAAAATATTACCCGCTCCGAAATCAAAAATAGCTATTTTTGCCAATTACATCATATCTTTGGTACTAGGAAGGCCTTTTCTCCTCTGATCGATTGCTGCAGCATTTCTAAACGCAATAGCAAAGCTTTTGATGGCAGATTCCAATTTGTGATGATCATCTTCACCATACTCTACCAATATGTGAGTACAGGCAACAAGATTCTGAAGTAACGATCTAAAAAAGTGCTCAATATCCTCCTTTGCAATACCTTCTACTTCATTTCTTTCTAATTTTAACTCAAATATTGAGTATTGTCGCCTGACCAGATCAATTGCTGAATTACTCCTTGAATCATCCATAGGCACAATTGCATATCCAAATCGCATAATTCTTGCTCTATCTCCCAATGCCTTATCCAGACTCTGACCCATGCAGATGGCAATATCTTCTATCAAATGATGTAAAATTGAATCATTTGATTTGACATCGGCCTGTATATCAACCAGGCTGTATTTGCTAAAGGTTGTTATCAGGTGATCTAGAAATTTCAAACCACTTGATATCTGTGCCTTACCCTCGCCGTCTAGATTAACATCTAGTTTTATCGTTGTTTCTGATGTACTTCTGCTCAGCGACGCAGTCCTAGCCTTACCAGTATCTGACAATTAATATCTAAAATTGAGTCTTGACTTTATTTAATATGTTCGGTAATTCATTCACGTTTTTGACTATTAAGGATGTTCCATCACTCACAAATAATCTCCTTATTTGATTTGATCTTGCATTAGAGGCACATACTCCAATTAATTTAATATCCAGATTTGATGTTTTTCTTGCTCTCTGAACCATCATCAAGTCCTCTGCGGAATCTCCAACATAAAAGGCATTATTGACTCCAAAACTCTTTATGGATTTTATCAATGCCGAAGGGTCTGGTTTGCCCATCTCTCTTTTTTCATCTTCCAAGTAAAACGAACCTTTTAGATCAAAATACTCAAAGACTGAATTCATGGAATATTCTGCAGCAATTTTACTCCTTCCCGAAACAATCGCCAGCCTATTATCAAAAAAATTCGATATTTTCTTCAGAGTCGAGCTTTTAACTAAAAGTGCGTCATTTTCAATGAGTGGTCTGCCGGAATAAAACTTTGAATTTAGTCCATGCTGTTTTTTGAACAATCGCGGTCCATAAAAGTACTCATCAAAAACCCGAGCTATCATGCTTGTTCTAACAGTTCCAGGATACATCAATAGTTTCTTTACCTCTTTGAGGCGGCTTTCGCAGTAATGTTGAAGATAATTTTCCACCGATTTGATTCCCTTTGAACTGGCGTTCTCTGCAATGTCTTTTATAAAAAACGGTAAATCAGGTTTTTTGGAAGGTCCACATAATATACCAAGTACAAACGCATAGCTAGTGTCAATATCATTGTTAAACATTCCAGATTTACGGAATCGGAAAATCAGTTCATCACTGACTATTTTTTCTATGTTCTCTTTGGTAGAATCAATGTATTTTACAAGGAACTGTACCGTTTTTTTTATGGACTTGTTGTAAGATTCTGTGGTATCAATCAGCGTACCGTCGATATCAAAAATAATACATGCATTTGAATTCATTGTAATCGATTCTGCTTTATTCAGTTAATTTCCTTGATTGCTGATAATATTTTGTCATTCATTTTTTTTGTCCCCACTGTTACTCTGACACAATTTCCATAGTTTTTGATGTTGCCAAGACCCTTTACTATTATTTTTGAATTTTCTAACGCGTCAAGAATTCTATTATATTTAGTGTTGCATCTTATGAAAAGAAAGTTTGCATCTGACTTGTAAACATTAATATTTTTAATTTTTGAGAGATTTTGGTAAAGTCTGTCTCTTTCATTTTTGATTAGTGAAATGCTTTCCTTTACTTTTTTAGGCCTTGAAATCAATGAAATTGCAATGGCAAGTGAAAGACTATTTACTGCATATGGTAACTGAATTCTATTTCTAAACAATCCTGCCAGTTTCTCGTTAGCCACCATATATCCTACTCTGGCTCCTGCCAGACCCAGTGCCTTTGAGAACGTGCGAAGAATTACAAGATTTGGATATTCATTTACATATTTGGTTAATGAATATTTTGAAAATTCAACATATGCTTCATCTACAATTACCAGATTTTTTTTCAAGGTATCCAAAATATGTAGAATTTCTGACTTGTCAAATTGATTTCCCGTAGGGTTGTTGGGAGAACACAAGTAAACTGCATGAGATTTCTTTGCATCAGCAATAAACTCCTCCGTATCAAGAGCGTTATTAATTGATGATAACATTATATCAGAAAATGCTATTCCATGCAACTGACATCTTGTTTTGAAATACGAAAAAGTAGGATAAATGGATGTTAGTCTCCTACCTTTTCCAATAAGAGTCAAAAGTAAATCTATAATTTGATCAGAACCACTGCCCAATACTAGGGACTTTTCACTTATTTTTAAATAGTAAGATAGCCTCCTATACAGTTGTTCGTAAAGGTCAATTGGGTATTTTCTCAGATCAATTTTTTTTAAACTATCTAATGCAATATTGGTAAGATAATCCTTATCAATGACTAGATTTTCATTTGCATCTAATTTAGAATAGTTGCTCTCAGGAGGCACTGCATATTTCTCTATCATGGAGATTTTCTTCATTTCCTTCAGTAACCAATCTGTCAATTTCTGAACCTCTCTTCTACGGCATAATAGTGATTTGGTAAACCTTCTGCAAAGGCCAATTCCTTTATGTATTTTTGAACTGATTGGAGCCCCATTTTTGTTACTGTAATATGGTTAACTAATTTTACAAAATCTAATACTGATAATGAAGACTTTGATTTACCAAATTCTATAGTTGGTAACACATGATTTGACCCAAGACAGTAGTCACTTGCCGATGACGGACTATACTTACCAAGTAACACAACACCAGCGGTGTTTACCTTAGAAGCAATTCTACCCGGATTTTCTGATATGATTTCAAGGTGCTCTGGCGCTAGTTCGTTAATAAATGATATTCCATCATCCTCACTTTTACATAATGCGATAAATCCATTTTTCCTCAAGCTAGATGAGACAATTTCGGATCTTGCCAGGGAACTATTCAATGTGCTCTTAATTTCATTTTCTAATTTCTTTAGCAAAGATTCTGAAGTAGTAACGACACCACAAATTGTATCCTGACTGTGTTCTGCCTGAGATATCAAATCTTTGACTACATATCGTGGATCAGATCTTGAATCTGCGTATATTAAAAGTTCAGTGGGGCCTGCTATCATATCAATGGAAATTTTGTTACTAACAAGAAACTTTGCAATATTAACAAATAACCCCCCTGGTCCAACAATTTTATCAACTTTTTTTATTGTTTTAGTTCCGTATGCAAGAGCTGCTATCGCCTGTGCACCACCGATTCTATAGACTTCATCAATACCGCATATGTCAGCAGCTACGAGGGTGACCGGATCAATGCTGCCATCTTTCATGGGAGGACTAACTACAGATATCCTACTCACGCCTGCAAGCATCGCAGGAACAGCACACATCAGCAATGTGCTCGCATATCTTGCTCGTCCACCTGGAACATAACATCCAACACTTTGTATTGGTTTAAGAACTCTCTGAATTGTTACTCCATTCTCAGAAGATATGATTCCTGATAACCGTTTCAAAAGTAATTTCTCATTTTTCTCAAGAAGTTTTTTACTTTTTTTTAGAGAATTCAATTGATTGGTTGTTATTTCTCTGTAGGCTTTTTTTAGTTCGCCTTTGTCTACTTTTATTGAATCAATTTTTACTTTATCATATTTCTTGGTATATTTTAGAATCGCGTTGTCTCCAAATCTGATAACATCCTTAATTATTTTTTCAACAATTTCGCTTTTCTGTGGGATACGGTTTGAGTGTCGAATGAGATTTGCTTCTTTGATTGGATTTTTTACTATTATTTTTTCAATCACTTATTCATGACCTGTTTTAACTCCTCTAGGGGGAGTATTTGTTTTGGCTGCATCACAACAAGTCCTTGTGCTATCTCTCTTAACTTTGGAACGATCTTTATGTATTCGTTTTTGTCTATGACAGTGTTAACACCAAACCAACCTTCTTCACTTAATTTGCTAATTGTAGGTCTTTTAAGGGCCGGTAAACTATCCAACAATTTTTGCAGATTCTCTTCTTTCACATTCACAAAAATGTGGAGTTTTTTTCTTGCTTCCACTACACCCTTGATGAGAGCCATAATATCTGCGATTTTCTCTGCCTTTACCTTATCTGCTAATGAATTCTTGTTAGCAATTAGCTGAGCGCTTGAATGTCCCAAAGTTTCAATAAGCTTCAAGTTGTTTTGAACAAGTGTAGTACCTGTTTCTGTAATATCACATATGGCATCAACATCTTCTGGGGGCTTGGCCTCAGTAGCCCCAAAGGATAAAAATATTTCAACCATTTTATTTTCACCTATTCTCATCCATGGAGTAATTATCATCGGACGAGTATCACCATAATACTTTTGGTATGCTTTATTAGAACGTATATGTGCAGAAGTGGTAGTCAGATACTCTGATGAAATCCTTAGTGTTCGTTTCTGTTTTGCGAAACCTTCTATTAATTCAGTCAGATTGTTGTATTCAAAATTTTCCGGAATCGCTACGACTTGATTAACCTGACCATATTCTAGATCCAGGAGAATTTTGACATCCGCAGTTGCTTCGACAATCCAATCTTTACCAGTAATTCCTATATCATAAAATCCCTCTTGTACATATGTTGGAATCTCCTGCGGTCTGAGGATTTTTACTTCTATTTCGGGATCGCTTAGCTTAACCCTATACGTTCTACCCCTACCCCTGACAGTCTGCCATGCCTCTTCAAGGATCTTAAATGTTGCGTCTTCGATACTGCCTTTTGGTATCGCAAATTTTACTGTTGCCATCTGATATCAAAAGGATCTTTTTAATGGGATATATTTCTATTGAATAAATTACATATAGAGTTTCTATTCTGAAAATTATTAATATGTTTATTATGAAAAATTGTTCAGAATTATTTATTATAAAGTATTCTTAGTATTCCTTTACAAATCATCCTTTTCTTTCCAGATCGCGTAGAATTCGCCTAGCACTATCCAAACTTATGTTTGACTGCCTGTACATTGCTTCAGAAACCAAATCAACTATTTTACCAGTAGCTCCCGCTGCAACAGCAATATTTTTTGCATGAAGTTTCATATGCCCCTTCTGAATTCCTTCGGTGGACAATGCCCTAATTGCTGCTAAATTCTGCGCGAGTCCGGCAGATGCTATAACACATGCTAGTTCACTTGCCGATTTTACCCCTAATAATTTCAAGCCCATTTTAGCCATAGGATGGACCGTTGATACGCCGCCTACAATGCCAACTGATAGGGGAATTTCTATTTTGCCTACAAGGTCCCCATTAGACGACTTTGTAAAAGTAGTGAGCGATCGGTATTTGCCGTCCCTTGAGGCATATGCATGAGAAGCGGCCTCAATTGCACGAAAATCTTGACCTGTTGCAATTGAAACTGCATCAATTCCATTCATGATTCCTTTGTTATGCGTTACTGCCCTATGTGTATCAGAAAAAGCAAAGGCAAAAGCAGAAAGTATCCTGTCAACAATATCATCTCCTCCGAGTTCTTCCTTCTTGAAGGTGGCCTTGCTGATAGCGATTCTCTCCGTCGCATAGTTGGAAAGTATTTTGAGAATAACTTTACCACCTGTCTTTTGTTCTATTAGTGGACCCAAAAGTTCGCACATTGTATTTATGGTGTTGGCGCCCATAGAGTCTTTACAATCAACATAAATTTCAGCTGCAAGCATTTTTGTACCATCAATTTCATTATCAACTACTCTTGTTTTCAAATCCATTGCCTTCACATTTCTTGAAACAGAATTGGCCAGTTTGAGTAGGGATTCCTTATTTTTTGAAATTACTTGTGTGGCTTTTTTAATATCTGAAAGGTTGATTATCTGAATCTGGCCCCTCATCATAGAACTTTTTGCTGAAGCCTTGAATCCTCCTTTAGATCTGGCTAGTTTTGCTGCGTGGCTTGCAGCCGCAATGACGGAGGGTTCTTCGATAGCCATGGGAACAAGATACTCTTTACCATTGATTACAAAATTTGTTGCAATACCAAAAGGCAGTGAAAAACTTCCAATAGCATTTTCTACCATCTTGTCGATTTTTTCAAAGGATAATGGTTGATTAACAACAGTGGAAATTTCAGTTTTTGCAATACCGCTTTTTGATGCCAATGAAGATAATCTTTCTTCAAGACTCATCTGGTAAAATTTCTTTTCTGTCATTGATACGACTACTATGAACTAGTAAGCCTTAATATTTTGTCATCATCCTTTTGAGGCAAAGCCCTTCCATCGGTATTACTGGTAAGAACAAAGATAGATCCATCTCCAGATTCAATAACATCTGCAATGCGGCCATAACCAACAAGAATGGTACTTTGACTGCCTGTTTCAAAGTCAATTTCTCTCAAGTGGGATCCCTTTAGAGTGGCGACAATCAGATGGTCCTTATATCCTAACTTGTCTGATGATGCAAAGATAATTCCCGAAGGCTCAAGTGATGGATTGAAACATAGCAAGGGAGCAGTGTTTTCACCGTTACTATTGCACTCTTCGTTAGGCCATCCATAATTGAATCCTGGTGTCACCAGATTTATTTCATCATTGCCAGCTGCTCCTTGATCGGAAACATAAAGCTCGCCACTATCGATATTCCATGCCAAACCTTGAGCGTTCCTAAAACCAGATGCATACACACTTGAATTTGAAAATGGATTATCTTGTGGAATAGTTCCATCATCATTAACACGAAGAATTTTTCCAGCCAAAGAGTCTGGGTCTTGGGACAATTCTGGAATTGAGGCATCTCCAGTTGAAACATATAATTTTTCGTCTGGCCCAAATTTAATCCGACCGCCGTCACGATACTCGCCCCCGGGAATACCATCAATAATCGTCTTTGAATCAATTATCTTGTTATTGCTCTCTTGAAGCATCAGGACCTTATTGAAAAGTCCAGTGTTGTTTGAGTATGTGTAATATACATAAAATAGATGATTCTGTGTAAAATTTGGGTGCAATTCAAGTCCAAGCAATCCGGCATCCCCAATATTTTCAACTTTAATATCACCAACTGGCTCTTCCAAAAGGCTACCATTTTCAACAACTCTAATACTTCCCTGTTTTTCCGTTATGAAAATTCTACCGTCATTTGAAACATCTATTGCTCTAGGAGCTTGTAATCCCTGTGCGATAATTTCTACACCCTTTGAACTTGTTAGATTGCCCGAATCTGATACTGGAGACGGTAATGGCACTAAAGTTTCAGAGGGTGAATATATCATGGTAATTATACTGACAATTATGACAATTGCCGAAGGGATAACATATCTCATTATTTGTCTTCTTTCCATGCGCTTGCATTGAACTTGATTTTTTATAATTCTATTTAATTTACAATCAATTCTATTATTCAAATTACAAGATGAGAAATTTATGACGCAGATGAGGAGATTTGAACTCCTGCTCGCCCGAAGGCGAATCGGCTTTCTTTCAACCTGGCTCAAGGCCGACGCATTATTGTGTTCTTGAATCCAAGAAGACCACTCTGCCACATCTGCTTGAATCTCTTGGACTATTTCTTATTTTTATATGTTTAAATGCATCCGACTTCCATGAGACGTTTTAATTATAAATGGCATCATTATCTTGTATATTACTACATTATTAGTCAAGTGAATCGTTGATGATACCAATAAATAAACCACAAATAGACGATGATGAACGACAAGAAATTCTCAAAGTACTAGATGACGGAATTTTAACCTCAGCATCTTATTCTGGCGGAAAAAGAGTTCAGGAATTTGAAAAATTATTAGCCGAATTCTTGCATGTCAAACATGCGATAGCAGTAAATTCTGGAACTGCCGCACTGCACGCTTCAATTCTTGCTGCAGGAATCAAGGAAGGCGATGAAATCCTCATCCCATCATTTACTTTTGTTGCGACTGCAAATTCAGTGGCATGTACGGGTGCCAAGCCTGTATTTGTGGATATTCAAAAAGATACCTACTGTATGAACCCTCAAGATTTAGTATCCAAGATTACTGATAAGACAAGGGCGATAATTCCAGTCCATTTGTACGGACATCCTGCAAATATGGAAGAAATTCAAGAATTAGCAACCAAAAAATCCTTGATGGTAATTGAAGATGCCTGTCAATCACTTGGATCTACATTCGATGGAAAACAGACAGGGACTATTGGTCAGATGGGTTGTTTTAGCATGTATGCAGCTAAGGTCATGACAGCAGGTGAGGGTGGAGCTATTACTACCAATAGCGACGAATTTGCAGAAAAGCTGCGAATGATTCGAAATCATGGCATGGTGGAAGGCTATGACACACGAATTGTCGGATTCAACATGAGGTTACCCGAAATTTCGGCTGCAATTGCAAAAACACAAATGAAAAAATTTCAATCAATGTTGGACAAAAGGGCAACTAACGCAAAGAAACTAGGGCAACTGCTAGCCGATAAAATTAGCGATAAGAATATTGTCCTGCCACACGAAAATCAGAGGACAAAATATAACTGGTATCTTTATACGGTGGCCTTTAATGAATTTCGTGACAAAGTTAGAAAGTTTCTAAACGATGACGGAATTGGTGCTACAGTCTATTACGATCCACCCGTTCATCAAACACCATACTACTCAAAATTTCATAATGGAGAACTTGAGGTAACAGAATGGGCCTCAAAAAGCGTCCTTTCATTGCCAGTACATCCTTCTGTTACAGAAACAGAGTTGAATAAGATAGCAAATATTGTTGAAAAAGTCATAAAGTCGTAAAAACCGGGAATAATCAGTTGTAGTAGGTATAACCTAAAATCTGAAATGTTGGGCTTTGCAACCCTGGTTCTGTTTGATTAAGGGACAAATATAAATAAAATACAGGATTTTCCATCAATGCCTAAAGTAGATGATAAAAACAGTCAATCAACAAATCATCATTTCACAAGAGATACTAGATTTAATGAGTAAATTTAGAAATATGGTCAACGATTGTATTAGGATTGGTTTACAAAATGATGTTACCTCACTAAAAACACTGTCAGCAAAGTCTTATCATTACTTGGATAGATATGATATTATAAGTTATTACAAGCTTCATGCAATTTCAAGAGCATCTGGAATATTACAAAATAGAAAAAAATCAATTAAAAGAGGATTCAAGACCAAAACTCCCTATTTAAAAAATGGTATGATAATTTC
>DASVGC010000067.1:0-3337 GCA_036379735.1 Nitrososphaeraceae archaeon | reverse complement strand
AAACATTGAAATTAATTTCTATAAATACTAAATTTAAGCATTGTCACCGATTGTAATAGCTTTCAAATCCGAGCTATCGCTATAGTAATATGATTATATGCCGATTTAGCTAACAATACATAATAATGCAAAGGACCCTCTTTGAGAAGATCTGGGATAGTCATCTAGTGACAGACAATAGTCAGAATGAAAATGCTGATAATTCTAGTGGCCCTTCTTTGATATATATTGACAGGCATTTGATACATGAAGTTACATCTCCCCAAGCATTTGCTAGTTTAAAGCAGAGTGGCAGGAAGGTTAGACGCCCTGATTTGACGATAGCAACTACGGATCATAATGTTTCGACTGAAAGTAGATCTCTCCCGATTGTTGACGAGGTATCGAAGACTCAACTTGAAACGTTAAGCACAAATTGCAAGGAATTTGGGATAACTATCTATGACATGACAAGCCCGGATCAGGGAATAGTCCATGTTATTGGGCCTGAGCTTGGATTCACATTGCCTGGCACCACCATAGTTTGCGGCGATAGTCATACATCCACACATGGTGCATTTGGTGCCCTTGCTTTTGGAATAGGAACAAGTGAAGTTGAACATGTTCTTGCTACTCAATGTCTGTGGATGTATAAACCAAGATCATTTCTAATCAATATTGAAGGAAATCTAAGAAAAAGACACGCTATTACTTCGAAAGATATCATACTAAATATTATTCGTAAGATAGGAACCGACGGAGGAACTGGAATGGTTTTCGAATATCGTGGAAACGTGATTTCTGGTTTATCAATGGAACAGCGAATGACCATATGCAATATGTCTATCGAAGGTGGAGCGAGAGCGGGTTTGATTGCCCCTGACGAGACTACGTTTAGCTACCTGCGAGGAAGAAGATATGCGCCAAATGAATCAGACCTTGATAAGCTGGTAGAATTTTGGAAAGGCAATTTGAAAAGTGATGAAAATGTAAAATTTGATAGAGTCGAAACCATAAACGTTGACAATCTTGCCCCCCAGATTAGTTGGGGAACAAACCCATCTATGGTAGTAGACATAACCGATTCCATACCTTCACCCGAACAATATGCGAAAAGTGATGAGAATAAGAGGAAACTAGCTAAAAGAGCTCTAGAATACATGAATTTGGAGGCAGGTACTCCAATGACTGATATTCATGTAGACAGGGTGTTCATAGGCTCATGTACAAATTCACGATTAGAAGATCTAATGGAAGCATCACTTGTCATCAAGGGGAGGAAGGTATCGACAAATGTAAGGGCAATGGTAGTTCCAGGGTCTCAAAACGTCAAATTACAAGCTGAGGAAATTGGTTTGGACAAGATTTTCAAAGATGCAGGATTTGAATGGAGAGAATCAGGTTGTAGCATGTGTCTTGGGATGAATCCGGATATATTACTGCCAGGGGAACGTTGTGCAAGCACATCTAATAGAAATTTTGAAGGCAGGCAGGGATCTGGTGGGAGGACTCATCTAGTAAGTCCTATAATGGCTGCAGCATGTGCAATAGAAGGTCATTTTGTTGATGTGAGGGATTGGTTCTAAACCAGTGATATTCATGGACCCATTTCGAGATACTAAAAGCAGACTAATCCCGTTTGACATGACTAATGTGGATACGGATCAGATTATTCCAAAACAATTTCTCAAATTAATTCAAAAAACTGGATATGGTGATTTTCTTTTTTATGATTGGCGTTTTGATCATTCAGGAAATCCAAAGAAAGAATTTGTCCTCAATGAGCCAAAATATAACGGCAGGCAAGTGTTATTGACAAGAGATAACTTCGGATGTGGAAGTTCCAGAGAGCATGCAGTTTGGGCATTATACGACTATGGGATTAGAGTTGTAATTGCCTCTTCCTTCGCGGATATATTTTACAATAATTGTTTTAAGAAAGGATTACTCCCGATATACCTGAGCCAGGATAAAATAGAGTACCTTTTTGAATTGGTAGCAAATGATGATCCAGTTGCAGAAATTAGTCTAGCCGATCAAACAATTTCTATCTCTGAAAAAACTTTTAATTTTGATATAGATCTGACCAGAAAAAAAATGCTAGTGGAAGGGATTGATGAAATTGGTTATACGTTGAGTCTTAATGATGAGATATTAAACTATGAAAAAGCTTCCAAAGTTGTGGATTACAACAAGTTCTTAGTTAAGAATTGAATTTCAAAGCAGGCAATTCATAATTTTAAAAAGCTTACAGTTGTTAGAGTAACTACAGAATATGTTAGCTTTCAGGGACGGCTGTCAGTAATTAATACATCAAATATCTAAGATAATAATTAGATCAAAATATCAATCGCAAAAATAAAATTAAAAAATGAAAGTTTGAAGATTTCTTAGCCTTCTTCCCAACCCTTGTCGAATACACCGTTCTTGTGTAAGGGAACTGGTTGTCCTGCTGTATATTCCATTGGTCTCATCCAGAATATAGCATGAGTTGGACAAACGCCTACACATGCACCATCTGAAATGCATCTTTCAGGATAGAATACAAAAGCTTTACCTCTCTTCCATCCCTCAACTGGTTTTACCCTCAATACATCTGGACCAAGAGCAGTACAAATTTCGACACATAGAGCACAGCCAATACATATTTGTTCATCAACATCTGGAAGTATTGCAATAGGCAATCTACTAAATCACTAAAGGAGCATATGTTTGAAACTATTTAAACACTATGCTTAATCCAAAACAGTGTTATATAGAAAATTAAAAAATGATAAAAAAGAAAATGGAGAGTTGACTATTTGTTCATTCTTAATACGTCAACTTGACCGCTGTGAAGCCAGTCCTTCAATTCATCATGACTTGGTTTTGCATCATGCTTTCCTGCTAGATGAAGATGAAGTAAAACATAGTTAACCTGGTTTAACAATGGTTTGTTTCCTTCATCACCTTTTCGAGCTTTTGTCTTTAAATCAGCGGGAACAGAATTCCACCATTCTTCAAACTTACGAGCCATAATGAAAAGTCAGAGTAGAACTTTATAAGCCTTTTGGACAATTTTATCGTAATAATTTAGGTAAATCAAAAAGCATAAAATCATGTTCTAGCCCAAAGATCAAAATAATAGGTTAAATTTGAGTAAAATTTGTAATCTATTAATGTATGCCATTTCAAATTGATGAACTTCGTGGAGCATACTCAAAATATTATGAGTTCAGGAAAAATTGCAAAGTTTCATTTCATGAACGTTTCATATTTCCTTATATTTGCGGTACATATTTTGGCTATAGAAAAGTTGACGTATTGCGAGTAGTGGCAATAGCTAATTCAATTTCGCAGAAACCAAGGTATTTGGATG
>DASVGC010000066.1:0-3346 GCA_036379735.1 Nitrososphaeraceae archaeon | reverse complement strand
GTGTTCTTAATGTTGTATGGTCTTAAGCACACTCGTATACATAGCCCTGATAATAATAGTGATTATCATTATTGTTGTCTTGCTCAGGTTCCTCTTTAACGCACTATTCGTAATGCCAGTAACATTGGAGCATGAGTATATCATAAAATATGCTACCTCAATGTATCTCCCAACCTGACCTACTCTATATTCTTTTTTTAGTAATGCAATTAAAGACGCATTTTCGATAATTTCTACAGTATATTAATCAATAGTAAATTAATCATCTGTGTAAGATTGAAAGATAATTATGAATTCTAATGAAGAAATTATGAATGGTTATAGATATAGGATAATTGTAGTAAGTCGAGGAATATTCAAAAACGTCTATTGATAGTTAGCGATGCAATGTAATATAGATGACAATGAGATTGGAATATAATGCATAAATATTTGAAATTATAGGAATCAGTTACTTCTAAGCCTTAATTCTTCGAGTGTTTTAACCCGACTGAGACCTTTTATAGCATATCCGTACATTTACTTCCATGGATGAAGGAAATAAATGTGAACATTTTGCTGGAGCAAGTGAAAAGTTGAAACCAAAAACACCAGGATGTGAAGAATGCGAAGTAGAAGGAACTAATTGGGTTGCGCTGCGGATGTGTCTAATTTGTGGTCACGTGGGGTGTTGTGATTCTTCCGTTGGTCTACATGCCTCAAAGCACTACAAGGAAACAAATCACCCCGTGATGGTGGCTTTACCTAACAAGCAATGGAGATGGTGCTATGTCCATAAGGAATATTCTTGATATTTTTAATTGACCCTACGACTATATGTGAAAAGATCGAAAAAAGTGAAAAGAACATGATTTACCAACTTTACTGGGAAAGTGAATAATCATGTCTAATGAAGCTTTTGACAAGTTTCTCTTGAAACTTTTCGAAAAAACTGCAAACAAAGGTCAAAAATCTTTTTTCAACAAGTATGAAATTGGTAAAGAAATAGGACTATTCAATCCAACTGAGGTGGATCGCATCGTTGAAATTCTACAAGGAGATGAATATGTTCTAAATAGTGAAATAGAATTTGCAGAGATTAGAATTACCGATAAGGGAAAAGAAAGATTGGAAAACAACCAAATTTGATTACATTACTTGCGATAGACTCCTTCCATGACAATGTCTTTCAAGGGTTTTCTGTCCGTTAGTTTTTCCTTTTCCTGAAGCTCTGGTGGAAGGCTCTCGGTAGGTCCTTTCTTTCCAATTGCAATCATAGCCATTACCTCAAAATCAGCAGGTATTTCCAAATCAATTTTAGCTTTATCGTAGTCAAAACCCTGCATACCATGAGCAACAATACCCCGAGAAAATGCTTCTAAAGCCAAATTCTCCCAAGCAGACCCTGCATCAAATTGATGTGTCCTTGCCGGTTTTTCATTATACTCAAAGTTCTTCCTGGATATCACTACAACTAGTAACGCAGAGTTTTTAGCCCATGTCTTGTTGCCTTCAGCCAATAAATTGAACAATCTGTCCCAATGTTCAGTATTTCTCTTTGCATAGATAAATCTCCAAGGTTGATTATTAAATGACGAAGGGGCCCATCTTGCAGCCTCAAAAAGCGACATGATTTGTTCATTATCAATATCTTCGCCAGTCATAGACCTTGGTGACCACCTATTGAGAATGAGTGGATTAATTGGATATGTTGGTCTTCTTGATCTCTCAGTATCTGATTCTTGCATTTGAACTCTACATTAGTCTGTACTTTATCCTATATAACAGAAGTTAGTATTGGTTGCAGTCAATTTAGTTATAGAATGGTATGAACATTGTAATTTCATCCACAGGAGGATAGTTTATTCAAAATCAATTTTCGGGTTCGGATTTTTTTATAAGCATGATGGTAATATCAATAGATGGTGAATGAATCTATATTGAAGTTACAAAATCTATTAGATAGAGGCTGTAAGATTGAAAAGTTATATCCCAAGGTATTTGGTTCGGATGCAGAAATTAACATAGTAACGGTTGAAGTAAAATGTCCCGATAAGAATATTCACAAGATCAGGGCTTATAGGGAGGAAGCTATGAATTTAAGAGAATTTATACGAATCAAAAATCTAGATACCAAATAAAATATCTAAATAAATAACTTGAATCAAGAGTTTTCCATCATTACTTTTTATATATTCTAAAGATCAACTATTAAACATAATGCCAGGAAAGGGTTCGTTTTCACGTCTTGATTTTTTAAAGATGGTAGGGACTGCCGGGACAGCTTTTATGTTACTGCCATTAGCACCGTTTGGAAGAACACTAGGTACTAATGTTCCTACTACTAGTAAACCAGTAATAATCAAAAGGGTTAATCAGGTTGGACCTGATGGAGTGGCTTTCTTGTATCCGACTAAGCAAAAAGGGTTTGTCTGGTACATGAATCATGATGAACCATTCGATTCGCATTTTGAACGAGGTGGAGGTTCTACCTATGACAAATTAGTAAATAATGATGATGGTTCTTGGACTGCTGACGACAATGAGAGGGTCAAGTTTAACTTGAACGTAGATCCCGACTATGATGATGCGATAGGAGGTTGTAACATGAGTTTTAAAGACTCAATGGCGCGAGGCTACACTTATGACAAGAGTGATCTTGACCATGTTGAGTTGACTGGATTTTTTAATGTGCATAAACCGACAGAAAATGATGGTATCTATCTAAGGGGTCCATGTAATCATCATGATGAAGCAGATCATTTGTGCTGCGAAGAATTCAATTACGACTGTGAAACAAATTGCAATTCTACCAAGTCAAGATCCAGGGTGAAATTCACAAAACAAAGTCCAAACGTGTATCATAATGACCCTGCTGGGGTTAAACCGATAGTACCACGGATTGTATTGGCAGGTCATGGTTGGTTTGGCATCAAGTATATCCACATAATTTTGTCCCGAGATATGAATAATCCAAGAGTCAAATTGGAACAATGGATGAATTTTAACGGAGATGGCAAGACCTGGATAAAAGTGAATGAAGTCATTGACACTAGGTCCTACAAATGGGGACCAAAGGCCATATGTGATGGACAGGATTATGAAGTTGGAGCTTGGGGAGCACCGCGTATGGTTTACAAGTGGTATCGGGGAGACGTAGATTTTAAATGGTTTTCATGCAGGCAAATCGAACCTAGTTTAATCCGATCCTGAGAATATTGATATTTGTTAGAAAAAATTCAGGTATTAAGAAGCTAGATAACCCTTAAATAAAAAATTGAAAAATTTTCATTATTTATGCTGAGATTTGCAAGACTTTAAATAGATTGGAAGCCAATTTGTAATAATGAAATCATCAATGGAGAAA
>DASVGC010000065.1:0-2058 GCA_036379735.1 Nitrososphaeraceae archaeon | reverse complement strand
TTTTGGCGTGACAAATCTATGGATAAATCCCGATACAAAATATGTTGTTGCTCAGGTAAATAATGAAAAATGGATTGTTACAAAAGAAGCTGCAAGAAAACTTGAATTTCTTAATGCTACAGTTAAGTTGGTTTCAGAGATTGATGGTTCTGATTTAATCGGCAAATCTGTATTTGATGAAAAAAGAAAGCAACAAGTACCCATATTTCCTGCTTCATTTGTTGATCCCAATAATGGAACTGGAATTGTTATGTCTGTTCCAGCTCATGCGCCTTATGATTATCAGGCTCTGATTGATTTGAGGAAGGATGGTAAAATGCTAAGCAAATATAACATTAATGCAAATGTAGTTCCTATTAAAATAATCCATACTGATGCGTTTTCCTCAAATGAATCATCGCCTGCAGAAACTATTGTTACTAGTTATGCTATCAAAGATCAGAATGATCCTAAATTAGAAGATGCCACTAACAAGCTTTATTCGGAGGAATTTCACAATGGCAAACTTTTACCTGACATAGACGAAATAGGAAATTTGAGCGTAACAGAAGCTCGAGACACTATCAGAACAAAAATAATCACTCAAGGGATTGGAACAACCATGTATGAATTGAAAAATTCAGTAAAATGTAGATGTGGTACTACTTGTGTTGTCAAATTACTAACAAACCAGTGGTTTATCAACTATGGAAATGAAAACTGGAAAAAAATGGCATACGAACTAATTGATAACATGGAAATCCTCCCTGAGGAAATAAGACAAGAATTTACAAATGTTATAGATTGGCTAAAGGAAAGGGCATGCGCAAGAAAAAGCGGGCTTGGAACAAAACTTCCATGGGACGATGAATGGATAATTGAGAGTTTGGCTGATTCGGTTATCTATATGGCTTATTATCTGTTGTCAAGACATATTAGCAATAATCAGGATTTGCAAAAAGATGAGGATAAGATATTAGCAGATAATTTGAATGATAATTTCTTTGATTATGTTCTCCTAGGTAAGAATAATCGAGATACAGTAGCTATGGAATCAAAGATATCCAATCAGTTACTTGAAAAAATTAGAAATGAATTTGAGTATTTTTACCCGGTAGATTCCAGACATTCAGGTAGGGATCTGGTTCCTAATCACCTTGCATTTTTCATATTCAATCACGTGGCAATATTTCCCAAGGATAAATGGCCTAAACAAATTGTTGTAAATGGTTCGGTACTAATGGAAGGTAAAAAGATGTCCAAGTCCCTTGGAAATATTATACCATTGCGTCATGCCATTGAAGAATATGGTGCAGATTCTATCCGCCTTACAATGCTGGCATCTGCAGAGATATTACAGGATTCTGATTTTTCGTTTGATTTAGTAAAAGGAATTAGAGCCAAATTATTTGATATCTACAGAAACATGAATACAAATTTGAAAATTTTTAAATCCCAGAATAGTTTGGATGAGGACCTAGAAGATGTTTGGATATCAAGCAGGTTGCAAAGTATTATTATGGATACGACTGCTGCTATTGAAAAATTTAGAATAAGAGAAGCCTTGCATACGATCTTGTACTTGATGGACAATGATCTAGAGTGGTATGAAAAAAGAAAGCTAGCAAAAAATAAATCAATATTCAATAATTATTTGAGAGAATTCTATGAGACACGAATAAAATTATTGTCACCATTTGCACCATATTTCTGTGAAGAAGTTTGGGAGCTCATAGGCAATGATTCGTATATCAGTAAAGCTCAATGGCCAGAGATCGATCAAACTAGAATATCAATAAAGTCAGAGGATAATGAAAAACTCATCCAAAATATCATTTTTGATATACAAAAAATAACAAAGGTTACCAAGATGGCTCCGAAAAAGATTTCAATTTATACTGCATCGAATGTCAAATGCATGTTATATAGAAAAATATTGGACAGAATACAAAGACAAGTAACGCCCAATTTCGGACAGATCATGAAGGAATTTATTAACGATAATGAAGTCAAAGAACTTGTTAAACGCAATCCTGATTTGGTAAAGAAAATCATAGATGATATTTTATCGGAATCAGA
>DASVGC010000064.1:0-4542 GCA_036379735.1 Nitrososphaeraceae archaeon | reverse complement strand
ATTGGATATTCTTGCTTTTCTCTCACCAAAGAAGTTTTCAACATGCACCTTTCCATCTTTTATCTTGACAGTTATTGGAAAGTGTGCAAACACTATCTTCATTTTGTACTTGTAGCCGTTTTGAACACCTTTTATCATGTTGTTTACGATGCTTTGTGCAGTTTTTGAAATAGCAAAATCCTTTCTTCTTTTTCCATAAGGTTCAATCTTTAGAATATTATTTTCAATTGTTAAAAAAGCAGGAAGTTTTGTAAAATCCTTTTTTACAGTGCCTAGTTTTCCCTTAACTGACATGATTCTCTCCTCTAACGTTACTGAAATCCCATCCGGTATCTCTAATGTTGAAATATGTTCGTTAGTAGACATATCCGACTAAGACTCCTCCTATTCCCATTTCTTGTGCTTCATGATGCGTCATAATCCCCTTGCTAGTTGATACTATCAAAATCCCCATGTTATACGCTGGTAAAAATTGTCTTTCCCAATTTAGGTATTGATTTTTTCTTACACTGAATTTCGGAGTAATTATTCCGCATTTGTTAATTTTTGCTAAAAGCTGAATTTTAAATTTGCCAGCCCTAGAATCATCTATCTGCTCAAATTCTCCAATATACCTATGTTTTTGCATGACACGTAGTACTTCACTGGAAAATCTTGAAGATGGACTTACAATACATTCTTTTTTGCGTCTGACTTCATTGTTATATAGAGTAGCAAAGAGATTTGATAAAATATTTAATGCTGGCAATTTATTCACCCATTCTCCTATTCATATTTTTTGAAACCTAATTTTATCGCTACTTCTCTGAAGCATTGTCTGCAGAGCATGATATTGTAAGCTTGAATTAGACCAGAATAGCAACCACATCTCTTGCACCATCGAGTCCCCTTTCCATGTATACGTTGCTTCCTACCCGTAATATCGTATTCTCTTGGCTTTGGCATTAGATCATCTCAACTCCCATATTTTTGAAAAAGTCAATGGCTTCATCTTTAGAAATTCTGTGCTTCTTTCCCATTTTTCGCGGATTACTCTTATTTATTATTCTGTAACCGGGTCTTGATAATGATATGCATACATTCATTCCAAAAATTCCAATATCTGGATTATATTTGGCTCCCGGAATATCAATATGCTCCCTTACCCCCAACGAAATATTTCCATAGTTGTCAAAAGATGATTTTTTCAACTGGTTATTTTTTGATTGTATTATTCTTTTGGCAAATTCCATTGCCTCTGTATTTCTGAGTGTGACTTTAGTGCCAATTGGTTCTCCTTTGTGGATCCCAAAATCTCTTA
Source organism: Nitrososphaeraceae archaeon (assembly GCA_036379735.1). Taxonomy (GTDB): domain Archaea; phylum Thermoproteota; class Nitrososphaeria; order Nitrososphaerales; family Nitrososphaeraceae; genus TA-21. The sequence continues at coordinate 3,242 of DASVGC010000064.1, read as the reverse complement.
CGTTATTTTTTGCACCACATTGCGTAGGTTTTCTTGATGTTAATTCCTCTAGTGCATTTTTGGCTCTCTCTAGAGGTTCACCAGATTTTCCTACTCCAATATTTATCACAACTTTTTCCAAGCCGATTTGTTTCATATTATTGATTGTACTCATTTTACTTGCTTACCTGTATTAATGAAGAGTCTGTGCCAACTGCCATAACTATGTCTATTGGTAACTCGACCGTTTTTTCACCTATTGATACTAACACACGTTTTGGAAGTGAAAAGGATCCCGCCTTAATTTCTTCAACCTTCCCAATATTTCCAGCGTTCTCTCCTCTAGTTACAATAACACTACAGCCGTCTTTGAGTTGCACGTGATTTTTGATACCAAATTTTGGTAATTCAATCAAACATGTATCATTTACATTGTATGATTCTTCACTCAGAAATGTTCTGCCATCGTGAAGGCGGTATTGATATGTGTTTTTCTTTGAACTAACTTTGGATTTGATTTTTTCCAACTTTAGGTTCTTTTCATTTGCGCTTATTTTTATAGGCAGTAGAGGAAGTCCATCTGAAGGTACAAATCTATAAAATTCATTTGACGGTTTTATCTCTACGGTATCCATCAAACCAACAGGAAAGTTTGGATGACGAATCATTTTTCCATCGACGGTAACCAGGCCTTTATTCAATGACTTTTTCACTTCGCGGACATTTGAACAAATATGTAACAGATCGCGCAAGACTACACCAATAGGATATGAAAACTTTCTAGTGTGTGGCCCAGGCATTGTGTTGAGAATAAACCTTGAAGATTTTCTACTAACTTGCCAGAAACGTGGCGAAAGTTGTCGTTTTAATCTCTTGTCTCCTCCTTTTTTAGCCATGATTATGATTCCTCCTCTATCAATTCCTTCTTAATTTCAGATGATTTCTTAATTTCCTTCCCTTTTTTTGTGTTTGTCTCGTTATCATTTGATTTTGATTTTGGTATTCCTTTTAGTCGATAATTGTCATCGGTATTCAATGAAATAATTTGTACATTAGACGCATGAACCTGTACCTTGACATTACCGCCCCGTATTTTCTCTCTTTGAACACCTTCGATAGAGAGTGTTGATCTTTGAGTATTCACTTTCTCTACTTTCCCTTCTATCCCAACATATTCCCCTCTTAATATTCTAACAGTGTCACCGTTTATGACTCTCATACTTCGCTTTTTGTGTTGTTCTCTCAGGTTTGCTGAAAGGTTAGCTCCCAAAAATTTATCCCTTTTGTGTTTTGAAATTAGTTTATAGAACATTATCATAACCTCATATTATTAGTGATGCCAGATTTGCGATTCTGGGCCATTTCTCTGCAGCTTCAGCAGCCACCGGTCCTTTTATATCCGTCCCTTTTATTTCTCCTTCTGGAGTAACTAACACTGCTGCATTGTCTTCAAAAGATAATCGAACACCATTCAGTCTCCTTATGGGATACTTTTGTCTAATAATAACTGCTCCGAACATTTGTTTTCGTAGCTCTGCATTTCCTTTCTTCACAGTCACATTCACAAAGTCTCCTACTGCGGCAGAAGGCATTCTCGAGTGCCTTCCCTTGATACGTGTTACTTGAGCAATTCTCAAGATCTTTGCACCAGTATTGTCTGCACAAACCAAATTAGCAGTTATCGGTAATGCCCTTGTAATGTAGGGCTTAAATTCCTCGACTCCCTTTGCAGAGACTGCTCTACTCTTAGACGCCACTCTTAACTACCTCCACAGTCACAAATGATACCGTTTTTGATATAGGTTTACATTCGGCAATTTTTACTTCGTCACCTTCATTGACGTCCAAGCACGAAGGAAGGAATGCATGAACCTTAGAGCTACTTCTCTCGTACCTTTTGTATTTTCTTACTAATCGAGGGTATTCGCGTGATACTACTATCATTTTATGAGCCTTTGAACTTACAGTGATACCTGTAAGTATTCTTCCTCGTATCGAAAGTTTACCATGAAAAGGACACAATTCATCATCACATGTCCTTTTTGGTTCCGAAACTGTTACTCCAATATTTTTAGCCATTAACTATCAACCATCACTTTAATAAACGATCTTCGGGTCTCCCTAAAATCATAGAACCATTCATGATACAAATTTCATCCTGATAAACTAATCCCAACTTTTGTATTGTTTTCTTAGGAATAATATATTTTTTGAAATTATCTGCAAGTGAAATTGTGTTTTTAGTTTCAAAAATGATTTTACCACTTACTTTCCTTTGACGGTCAATAGATCCATAATCAACTTGTGCATTGCTGCCGATGAATTCATATCGTGTAATGTAATCTTTAAGTGTCATTTTGCAAGCTCCCTCTCCTTTAATATAGACAGTATTCGGGCTATATCCCTTCTCTTCCATTTCATATTTCCAGTTTCCTTCTTGAGAGTTCCTTTTGAATTTTCAATTTTCAATTTTAGCAAATCTGCTCTAATTTCCGACAATTTTGATTCTAGATCAACGTCGTTAAATTCTCTTAATGTTCTTAATTTGAGTCTAGCCATTACGTCTCACTCTTGTTTACGGCTATTTCCTTAACTTCACTGTCAATAATATCTTTACTCTCTGTATTTTCTGTATTCTCTGTTTTTATCTCTGAGTTCGCTGGAGTATTCTGATCGGCTGCTGGAGTATTCTGATCGGCACCTTCAGCCTTATTTTCAGTCTGTACCTCTTTTGTTGTCGTTTCTTCACTAGGGGGCGTTATTTCAGTTTCGCTCTTAGGCTGTTCTTCAGCCTGTAAATCAAAATCACGATGAACTTCTTCTTTAATTGAAATCTTTAATTTTATTCCCACTAGTCCCATTTTTGTCAATAGGCTGTTTGTGCTACTTCTAACCACTTCTTCTGCAAACTTTCCGCTCTTAGGGATAATTCCTGCTGTATGCTTTTCAAAATGGGCCCGCTCACCTCTAAGTTTGCCAGAAACTGTGATCTCCACACCCAAAGCTCCGGCCCCCATTATTGTGTTTATGGTCCATAATGAGGCTCTTCTAAATGCAGTTCCTCTTTCAATCAATTGCGCAATTCTGTTTGCCATGATATGTGGATTTAGTTCAGGTTTTGTAACTTCAGTCACAGAAACTTGCGCATTCTCCAAGTTAAATTGTTGCTCTAATCTAGTGGTCAAATCCCTAATTCCGCTGCCTTTTCTTCCAATTACGAGACCTGGCCTAATTACAAATAGTGTTATTTTAGTCCCAATTGG
>DASVGC010000063.1:0-4044 GCA_036379735.1 Nitrososphaeraceae archaeon | reverse complement strand
TAATGCAATCAATTTTAGTCAAGGAGGAAAAATTAATGTAATTTTAAAAAGGGAAAAGCAAAATGGACAGGACTTTCTTATCACAAGCGTACAAGACATGGGACCTGGAATAGATCCAGAAATTATGTCCAAGTTATTTACAAAATTTGCATCAAAATCGGATGTGGGCACAGGACTTGGACTCTTCATTTCAAAAGGTATTGTTGAGGCACATGGTGGCAAAATATGGGCGGAAAACAATCTAGGCAGAGGAGCTACATTTAGCTTTAGTCTTCCAATCGATAATTAATTCCACATATGATTATCTTGCAAACCCTGAGATTTGGTTAGTCAAGACTACATCTATTATGCATTTGATAATTCCAAGCAGGATATACTAATTGATTCAGTAATAGAAACAACCGAAAGCTCTAAATTAATTAATGCAGATTATTGAGGTAACTTAGGTGAATATTCAAAGTCAATATTGAATACCGCCAACAAAAGAGTTAACAATAACGAAGGTAACAAAATTACAATGAATGATTCAAATCCCAAGATAAATGAAAGGATATTTCTATTATGTGATCAATGTTTTTGGACTGTAACCTGCCTTAACAAGAATTACCTTGAAGAGACATTGTCCAAAAATAACACGTGTCCTCACTGCAACCAAGACCAATTGTCTAGCTTTCCGGTAATGCCCAATGATTCATTTACTTATAGCTATTCTAAAAAGAGAGGTATTGAGTTAAATTTTGGCATTAGAAGGACATGAAATTAGAGATTTAGAAAATATTCTGAGATTCATCCACTTTAATTTCTGTAGGTCTAGATAGGTCGTAGATTACTTTTCTGAAAAAAGTAACTAATAACAACATATTCTGCAGACAGAAACTAAGAGGACGTTATGACGACGATTGTATTTGTGCGAATCAATTACCAGTCACCCGACCCAACTATGCTCAGAATTCTTGAAAAATCAAATGATATGATTTCTAGGATCAAAGTAAACATTCAATTAACGAAGGCGATCACACGATTTCCATTGACCTCATTAATAGTATCCACAATACTTTTGATACTTTTATCATTAAGTATAGCCCCAGCCACATCCAATGCTTTAAGTTTAGTAAATCAATCCATTGATTTGCGTGACATTGAAACGAAAAAAATTCGTGTAGACGATATTGAAATGGCCTACAAAATGTTTGGAAACGGACCGGCTATCTTACTGATAAATGGGTACTCAGCTCCACTTGATTTTTGGGATCCTTTTCTAATCAATAAGCTTGCCTCAAATCATACATTAATAACCTTTGATAACAGAGGGATTGGAAACACATCTTCTGGCAGTAAAGAATTTTCCATACCTCAATTCGCTCAAGATACGGTTGGATTGATGGAGGCCCTGAAAATAGACAAAGCAGATATTTTAGGATGGTCTATGGGTGGAATGGTCGCCCAAGAGCTAACGATATCAAATCCAGATAAGGTAAACAAGCTCATAATTTATGCATCAATATGTGGAGGAAATGATAGCGTTCCTCCGAAAAATGAGGCGATAAATACCTTTTCAAACCAAACTGAAAATACTACAAAGAGACTTGAAAAATTCCTGCCACTGTTATTTCCAGAGCAATGGCGAATTGAAAATCCGAATCTAATTCAAAGTTTGCCCAGGAGTACAGAAATATCTACAATTGAGACATTGGATCTTCAGATGAAAGCAATCACTACTTGGGAGGGTACATGCAATCGTCTAAATAGCATAACCAACCCAACGATGGTCTTGGTGGGAACAGATGATGTCCTTACTGTACCTGAGAATTCTATGTTGATTGCTAGCAAGATAACCGGATCTTGGTTGATACAAATCGAAGGTGGTGGTCATGCAGTCATGATGCAATATCCAGAAAAAGTTAGTAGCATTATTGACTTATTTCTCACTTCTTAATAGAAATTCAAATGGAGTTCCGAGATAAAATTTTTGAAGGCTTTCTTTTTCATTGAAGGACTTAAGTCAGTAGATAAAATTGGAACGGGCGGCATATTGGATCTAACGTACATTTGAATTGTATGGTAACGTCTAATACAATGGAGGGGACAACATTGTTATATAGTTGATCACTAGGAATGACATGTTGAAAGATATCGGGAAGTTGTTAATTCAACCTGGAAAACGTATGGATCTTTCCAAGTTTGATCCTGATGATACATTTGGTAAAAAAAGAGATGAGCTTGATGACAAACTTCCAAAGCTTAAATCATTAATGTCAGAATTACAGTACAAACTTTACATTGAAAACGGTAAAGCATTATTAATTGTTCTTCAAGGCATGGACACTTCTGGCAAGGATGGGGTAATAAGACATGTGATAAGTGCATTTAATCCAGTTTCTTGCAGAGTTGAATCGTTTAAGGTACCTACATCTGAAGAATTGGCGCATGATTATTTGTGGAGGATTCATAAAACCGTACCCCGTAAGGGTTTTGTAGTAGTGTTTAATCGTTCTCATTATGAGGACGTTGTTGAAGTTCGTGTTCAGAAACTCGTACCGGAATCAACATGTCTGAAAAGATTTGACCAGATAAGACAATTTGAAATAATGCTCTCAGAAAATAATGTGAAAATATTAAAATTTTATTTGCATATTAGTAAGGAGGAGCAAAAAAAGAGACTTCTTGACAGATTGTCGAATCCAGAAAAGCGATGGAAGGTCAATGAGGAAGATTATGAAAAGCGAAAGAAATGGGATAAATATATGTCAGCTTATTCTGATGCAATTAACAACTGTAGCATAAAACAAGCCCCTTGGTACGTAATTCCAGCAAATAAGAAATGGTTTAGAAACTGGGTGATATCAGAAATAATCACAAAAACAATGATAGAAATGAAAATAAAATATCCTCAACTTCCCTCTCAAGATAACATAAAAATTTAGGCTTTCTTTTATTTAGCATGTATTGATTTCGTTGCGAAATAAATACGATATTCGAATTACCATTAAAGATAGAAAGAAAATTTTTTGCACTATATTAACATTTTATTAGATATTCGAGCGAGTAGATAGTAAACTCGATTCTTTCGCTACACAACTTTTCTAGTATAATATGTTTAAATCAATTAGATACATTAAAAAGATGCATCCAATATATTAAGAAGATTTGAATTGAAATGACGCAACCGCATGATAGTAACAATAACCGAAATCCAACATCACCGTCTTTGAATCAAAAAGTAACTAGAAAAGCCTGGATGTCTTTAGCGATTTTAGGTTCTGCACTTTTAATTGCCATGTATGGTGAAACTATGTTACTACCTGCAATACCAGATATTATCGAGGAATTTAATATATCTTACAATACATCCTCATGGATTTTATCTGCATATCTCATAGCAGGTGCTGTTGCAACTCCACTAGGTGGGAAGCTCTCTGATATCTACGGTAGGAAAAAAATGGTGATGATCATATTGATTATTTATATTATTGGAATAACGCTAGGAGGAATTTCAACTAATATTACATTTCTGATAGTTTCCAGAGTAATCCAAGGAATAGGTATTGCAATGTTCCCTATTGCATTTGGAATAATACGGGATCAGTTTCCAATTGATAAACTTGCAATAGGTGTGGGTGTATTTAGTTCCATGTTCGCAGCTGGATCAGTAGTTGGTTTAGCACTGGGTGCAAACATAATAGAGAACTTTGGTTGGAGAACTACTTTTTTTTCAATTGTATTTGTGGCAATAGGCTTGTGGTTTATTATTAGAAGATATATTGATGATAAACAAGAATCTGAGAATACGATTAATACATCAGAGCAACTTCAGGCTTCGGATTCAAGTCAGGACAGGATCAATGTTCCAGATGAAGATATTACAACTGGTAAGAACAAGAAAAATATAGATATAAAAGGGACTATATCCCTTGCAGTAACTGTAATTTCATTACTCATGGTTCTATCTTATTCACAGTCGAATCATATTGGAAACTTTCAAATTGCCATATTTCTATCTGTAGGGATTGCGTCACTAGTATTATTTGTGATTGTGGAAAAGAA
>DASVGC010000062.1:0-5829 GCA_036379735.1 Nitrososphaeraceae archaeon | reverse complement strand
GATCCCAATCATCAAGATCTTTTTGAGACATCATATTTAGAAAAACTACATGTTTTCTTTAAGCTTAATGAGATTTATTACAAATCGGAGAATTTGGTTCTCGGAGATATCCCATGCGTATCATATGAAGGTGATATAAACCAATATTGGCTAAGTTCGAAAAAATACGATACGAATTATCAACCGTTTCTTCCAACGTGGGTACTTTCAGCATTAGTAATGGTTCAAGTGGCAAAAGACTTAGGATTCAAAAATATAATTGACATTGGGTCAGGTGATGGAAGATTGTTGTACTGTGGAAGTGTAATTGGTCTTAATTCCGTAGGAGTAGAGATAGATAAAGATCTATGCGATCTCCAAACTAAGATATCTAATGATAGTAACGTTAAGTTTCGAATTATTAATGGTGATTCGAATTCGTTAGACTACTCACAGTGGGCAACTGAGAATACCCTGATTTTTATCTCCGCCTTGCCTGAATCTGGTGAAATGATTTCCTACGGTATAATCAATCAAGTCAAAAAATATGTGGACAAACTGCATAATGTGGGAATTACATTAATGGGTAGCAACACGTATAGAAGATATTCTAGAGATAAATCTATGTGGGGCTGGGGAAAATTCATGAAGGATTATGAGTTAAAGCTAGTTGAATGTTTGAGTCTACCGACTTCATGGACACTTGATGAGAAGAATGAAACGCCATATTTATTTACAATTTTCAAATAACGATATTGATTAATTCGATGACATTCTGTAATCTGAATGCAATAACTTATTTTGGTATAATGTACATGTATTACTTGATCAGAAATTAGATGGAAACTTTACCACGATATATGATATATCTGAAGAATGAAAAGTATCTTCCACAGGATGCAAGTTCAATACTTTCCTTATCAAGAAATATTCTGCAAGATTACGACATTATTATTAGGGATGTTAGGGTTGCATCTAACTTTCTTGAGTTTGATATGAGTATTCCTCAATCATTAGAACTAGATAAAATAAGATCAAAATTAACACAGATCGGATCCATTATGGAAATTGATACTATTGTTGAGACTGATTTGGACAAAAAATCATCTATGGAAATTGCACGCCAACTATTCAACAATGAGAAATATTGGAAGACCCATGAAGTCCTTGAAGGCGTATGGAAGCATTCCCAAGGTGACGAAAGAGTATTGTTAAATGGCATCATTCTTGTTGCGGCAGCCTTAGTACATTACCAGAAAGGAGAATATTCAATATGCATTTCAATATTGAAGAGAGCGTTGAATAAATTGCATAAAGCGTACGGACATTATCATGACATAGATATTGATTTGTTAAAAACTCATGTAATGGATATTGTCAATTCAATTAGAGTTTCAAAATTTGAAATCTAAGGCGCATCATCAAAACATGTTACTATGTAGAAATCAGGTTTGGGAAATAAATTGTCATGTTGGTTTATTCAGATTGCCTATTTCTTCTCATTCTCATGATGTAAGCGACTACAATAAGCCCTGCAAGAATCGAAACCAGAATAAAAAAAGTACCTTCGTCTCTTACTGTACCCTTCGGTAAAATTGCAAATACCGTGGCACATAGAAATTCTAGCATTTTGAATTATTACTATAAGAGCGGTTGTGGAAATTAAAGATTTTCTTGTCAGTAGATAATAATAATGATAATAAGGCTCTGTTTTATTATTATATTGGTCAATAATAAGGCATTGAATCAAGATAAACCTAAAGTCGGACTTGAAATCCATCAGCAATTAGATTCAACGAATAAATTATTTTGTAATTGCAAAATAGTAGATTCTACCGAACATGATTTTACCTTTCGAAGGATCCTACATCCTACTCAAAGTGAAATGGGATCCTACGATCAAGCTGCCCTTTTTGAATCAAAGAAAATTAAGACCGTAAAATACCTGTCATCCAAAAATTCCAATTGTCTGATTGAATCAGATGAGGAGCCACCAAAAATGGTAAATACAGAGGCACTCGAACTAGTCTTGACCATATCTCTCGCACTTCATTGTAATATTGAGGACGAATTACACGTTATGAGAAAAATCGTAATTGATGGTTCAAATACCACCGGATTCCAAAGAACGATACTAGTTGGTAGGAACGGATATTTGGATGTTGATGGTATTAGAGTCGGAATCCAAAGTATTTGCTTAGAAGAGGATGCTGCTAGAATCATTAATGAAGATAAAAATAGTCAGGAAGATGCCAAAAAATATGCTTTAGATAGATTGGGAATTCCTCTCATCGAAATAGCCCTAGATCCTATTTCTAATACTCCAGCCTTTGTAACAAATGTAGCTCAGACTGTAGGCCGACTATTGCGCACCACAAAAAAAGTAACACGAGGACTTGGGAGTATTAGACAAGATGTAAATATTTCAACAAATGGCGGTGCAGTTGTAGAAGTGAAAGGAGTGCAACAACTATCACAGTTGGCCCTTGTAATTGAATATGAAACGAAAAGGCAGAATGGGCTAAATCAAATTGCAAAAGAACTAAAGGATCGTAAAATGGATGAATCAAAATTCTTGGACAATATTACAGATGTTACTGAATTCATGAAACTATCGACCTCCAAAATAGTTAAAAAGATTTTGAATAGTAATTCTAGATTCATGGGGTTTGTATTACGAGATTTTGGCGGCATATTATCTTTCGAACCATCAGAAGGAATAAGATTGGGGAAAGAATTGGGAGAAGTTGCAAAATCCTATGGAATTGGTGGGATATTTCACTCAGATGAGTTGCCAAACTATGGTATCACGAGTGAAGATGTTAAAAAATTATCCTCAATTCTAAAGATTGGCAAAAATGACGCTTTCGTATTAATTGGTGGCCCACAAGTATTGTTGGAGTCTGTAATCTCTGAATTATCTAACAGAATTAAGAAGGCATTTTCAGGTGTTGTTGCGGAAACGCGTTCTGTAAGATTAGATGGCGTTACTGTATTTAGTAGACCCAGACCAGGTTCATCTAGAATGTATCCTGAAACTGATATCCCTTACATTTCTATAGATGAAAACCGATTAAAAGAATTATCCAAGAACATTCCTCTTCCTTGGAACGAAGTTATAGATCAAATATGCAAGAAATACGTTATTAATAGGACACTAGCAGAAAACATTTTTGACTCACAATACTTTTCACTCTTTGAGAATTTGGTTTCTCACACCTCAATTAGCCCCTCTTTCATAATATCCAAACTTACAGAAGAATTAGTTAGCTTGGAAAGACAAGGTTATGACATTTCCATTCTTACTCAGGAGGATCTATTTTATCTGTTTGAGCAGCTTGATAAATCTAGAATATCAAAAGAATCAATTCCAATTATACTTGAAAGACTGCTAAGTAAGCAAAGCGGATCTATCGATGAAATCATTAGTTCATTTGGCTCCGATATCACAGAGGAGGATGTTGATGGCATTATAAAAAAGATAATAGTGGAAAATGAAAAGATAATATCTCAAAAGGGTATGGATTCTATAGGTCTTTTGATGGGCAGATGTATGTCGATTCTAAGAGGAAAGATTGATGGGGAAAAAGTCAACAAGAAATTACTGACAAGATTAACTGAGCACTTAAACAAGACCTAAGGTTGTAAAACAAGAAAAAGTCTGCAATTGACTTAATTTCTATCTATAAGAGTACCTGAATTTTTCATTTTACTTTTTTGTCAATAAGAAAAGAGATAGAGGTAAGCTCAAACTAGTCTGTAGAAATTTATTGGATTACTTGTATACTCTTTAGTTTAATGTTACTCGAAAAAGAAACAACTCAGATTCAAGTTGCCTGCTTATATCCGGTTCTCAATCTTAATCTTTCAAAGAATTCTAATATAATCCATAATATGATAGCGCCAATGCCTATTAGTAAAATTATTACTCCTATGAAAATTGCTCCAATTTCACCTTTTGGATTTTTATTACTATCAAACAGGATCGCACTTCCAAACATGCTTTCTGTATAAATGTCCGCATTCTTAAGATTTGTCAAAACCGCAGTGTAATTACCACTAATTGTCGGATTTATTGTTGCAAATAATGGCTGAGATAAATTGACATTAAATAATAGTGTGCCTTTCGGGTTAATTATTCTTACATTCGTTAGGTCTAACTGGTTTTGAGGAGTTACAGAAATAGAAATGTTTTTTCCCTTTTGCACATCTCTTAGAAATAGAATCGAGTTATCCTGCATTGCTATTTTTCCTTTAAATACTGTGCTTGTGGAGTGAAGAGGATCAGGTACCTTAATCGATGAAATTGAAATTATCGTTACCCCGATTAATATAGATATCAATGCTATAGCTAGAATAACTTTCCTCAATAGTAATCACACATCATTGATGCCATTTGTTGACAATCTCCTTTTAATGAGTTACAATTACGTGTTTTAAAGATGTAACTATGTTCCCAATGTGCTAATGTTCAAGCTTGGGATTAATTTATAGCGAATAAAAATTGATATTATGAATTGAATATAGGAAAGAGAATTCATAATATATATATAAACTAAATTTGGTACTAGTTGCAATGAGTAATCTCAAGCACGCTAAGACGGCCTTATTTGGTTTAACTTTTGTATTGATAATCTTCATGTCCAATGGACATTTTGCCGCATTCGGTCAATCCGCGGATGTTGATGGTCCCTTTGTAGGTGCTGCTATGAAGGGTTATTTTGTTGACCAAAAAGAAAACAGAGAGAATACTCTTGCACCACCTGCCAATTATTTTGATGAAAGCTTCAGGTTGATGAAGGATGCGGGATTGAATCATGTGAGATTCTTATTCTACTGGGAAGCTTATGAGAAAAATCCTCAAGGATTTATGAGTGAACTAGAACAGGTGGCAAATGCTGCAGATAAGTATGGCGTTAAAGTCATTTATGATAATCACCAATGGCATACCTCCTCTTGGCTCGAAGACAGGGGGACTGGCTTTCCAACTTCTCTCTTTGCTAATAATTCACAGCAGTATCCAATGCAAACTGGAGATAATGCAGGTAAAGAAGGCGAACCGATTGCAAAGCTTTGGTGGTCTAATTTTTGGGATGGCACTATCAAAGATGGACAGGGAAATGACGCATGGACTTTACTCGCTGACTTTTATAAAAAAGTAGTTGCCTCTGTGGACAGTCATGAGAGCACTTTGGGATATGAAATTTTAAGTGAGCCTCATGTAGAAAGCGCTGATCAATGGGAAAAAATCGGAAGCTTTAACTCATTTATGACCGACGAGCTTCGCTCGGTAACTGATAAGATTATTGTTTATAGCATGAATGTTCCTGTCGATGTAAATGGACCAATACAATTAACACCAGAAAACCTTGCCGAAATGGCTCCTGCGAATAAGGAAAATGTATGGTTTAAGATAAGTGTCTATGGAATTCCAGATAGAGACCAATATCAACAAGAAAGATTTAACCTATTCTTACAAACTCGTGAATTGACCGGCATTCCACTCTATATTGGTGAATGGAACAACGTCGTAAGAACTCAAGTTAATGGAGTATTTCAGCTAGATCCTCAAAGGAGTGGTCTGAACCAGGAAACCACCGATACGATGCTTCAAGCATTCCAAGACAATAACATAACCTCCTCTGCTTTCTGGAAGTGGGATTACCAAGATGCAGATACAGCTAGCTTCAATTTGATGATAAATCAGAATGGAACGATGGCACCAACAGAATACTACACATTTCTCAAGAACTCAGTAGACAATGTTTATGGTGATATTTCTACTGCTTCATCTGGCTCATCCTCTGAGACTACATCTGACGCGACATCTGATAACAGTACTGAACAGAC
>DASVGC010000061.1:0-3090 GCA_036379735.1 Nitrososphaeraceae archaeon | reverse complement strand
AAAAGGTATTGTAATTAATTCTTGCCGGTTTCTTGGGTTGGAAATTAAAACTCTATAGCATTATGTATAGAAATTTTTGCTTATAATTGACAATGTTCATTTAAATGAGTATTAACCAACCAAATTTATTGCAGAATCTTGCAACCAATATAAGAAATACAATTGATCTAAGATCATGAGCCAGAATATAAGATGGCAAGAAGTCCTGAATAAAAGGGCTATCGGGATAGACAAGTGCGATTTAGGTAAAGTTGAAGAAATAAAAGATGATATGATTATTACGAGAAAAGGGTTGATTAACAAGAGTAGGTACTTGATGCCTAAGAAACTAGTCGATAGGTTTGATGGAAATATGCTTTATTTCAAAATTATGAAGGCAGAGGCCAAGCAATTTCGGCAAAACGAGCTAATACGATAAGAAATAACAAATATGGAAAATTAACAGTAACCGAACTGCACCTCAATATTAGGATCAATAGTACCATTGCTCATGATAAAATATTATTTCAAGATCTAGATTATAGCCACAAACCAAAATAAATAGAATGATAAAGCTCGTTTATCCAGAGATTAAAGTGAGGCCTTAAGTGAAAATGAATATGTCCCAAGAAATTCCATTAATAGATAACGAGGACAAGAATTGTATTGAAGTTACTAATCTTAAAAAGCAATATGGCAAAGGTAAAGCTTTTGTCATAAATGGCATATCCTTTACAGTAAAGTATGGTACGGTATTTGGTTTTTTAGGACCTAACGGGGCCGGAAAGACTACGACACTTAAGATTCTTACGAGTCTTCTTAATCCCTCATCTGGCAATGTAACTATATTTGGTAAAGATCTTTTCAAGAAACATTCAGAAATCAAACGAAAGATGGGAGTTGTTTCTCAAAATCCTAGTTTCGAGGCCAACCTTACAGTAGAAAGGTCGTTGGACCTTTATGGGTTGTTATGGGGTTTAAATGATAGAAAAGCAAGGAAAAATAAAGTGAAGGAAATACTGAAAACTTTTGATCTAGAATCAATTAAGAACTCAAAGAACGAAGAACTCTCTATAGGTCAGAGAAGAAGAGTGCAGCTTGCTAGAGAATTCATGCATGATATGGATTTACTTTTTCTTGACGAACCTACTGTAGGGTTGGATCCCTCGGCAAGACGTATGCTTCTAGACCACATAAAAAAACATGTTATGTCAGGACTGACAGTTTTTTTTACTACGCATATCATGGAAGAGGCAGAATACCTATGCGATGAGATTGCAATAATAGACAATGGGACCATAATCGCATTTGACACACCTATGGGTCTCAAACAAAGGTACGGACGAATGAATAAATCCGTAGAAATAACCTTTAAGGATAATCTAAATGAGCGCTTTGTAGATATATTAAAAAGCATAGTTAAGGGTGACAAAAAAGTTAGCAGGAGACTGAATGATGATTTTAAGAACACTCCAGAAATCAGTTTGGAGGGGGAAAATGCAATCAGAATCAAAGTCAATGACACAGAGAAGGTTATCTCGGAGATTTTTCAAATAGTTCCTAAAAATGGTATGGAAATAGAAAATATTTCGGTAAACTCGCCATCACTGGAAGAAATTTTCCTATCGATAGTACGTAACTCCAAGGCCAATTCTAGTAATGCATCATGAAAACGATATCTGCAGATAAGTACGTCTTCGTATCAGGGCTCCTGCTTTTACTATATAGAAATCTCTTCGCAGCGATAGATAAGATGTTTCTCATATGGCAGATAATTTTACCCGTGTTTCAAATATACATAATGGGTTATGCATATTCTGCTTTAATAGGTGATCAAGGAATTAACATAGGAACTTTATCTATTTCTTACGTTGCGTTCTTGACGACTGGAATGATGGGATTTAATGTGATGCAGGGAAGTCAAATAGCGGGAACTATATTTTGGAATGATAAGAGAAATGGAATGTTTCAACAAATTATGGCAATGCCATTTAATAAGATACAGTACGTAATCTCAAATCTGGTAACGTTAATTATTATAGGACTGACAAGCGCCACAGCTATAATCTTAATCGGTTTACCAACAATATTTCAGGACATGAATATTACATTATGGGGAATATCATATACAATTTTTGCACTCGTAGCAGGATCTATTTTTTTTGGCTCATTTACAATAATTCTGTCAACAAAGATGAAAAGTAGCGAGACATATAACGTATTTAGTAACGGACTTTTCATATTTTTCATATTTGTTAGCTCAGTATTCTATCCTGCAGAGGAATTGCCACAGCCACTCACGGTGGCATTCTATTTCAATCCACTAACGTATATAGCAGATATTACGAGAGCCGGAATATTTTCTCAAGTAGATACTTTTACAAATTTAGAAGTACTTGTTTTAACAGCTTTCTCTGTTGGAGCTTTTGTTATTGCTACCAGAGCAATGGTAAAGTTGCAGATCTAAAATATTAGGATAGTCCGAAATTTAGTCTTATTAGTACGTCAATAAGTAGTACTATAGATCCAACTGCGACACTTGCAATCATGAAAGGAAATCCAACTCTAATAAATTGATTAAATGTAATCCTATGACCATTTACTTCAGCCAATCCTGTGGCTACTATGCCAGCACTTGACCCTATTACTGTACCATTCCCTCCAAATCCAACTCCAAGTGATAATGCCCACCATAATGGATTAATGGCAAGGCTTCCAAAAACTGCAGCTACCGATTCGGTATTGTAGATTGCATATATGAGAGGGATCATTGTTGCAGCAAAAGGAATGTTATCTATAAACGCACTTGCAATTGCAGAAATCCAAATTATCATAAAGAACAATATCCATGGATTACCACCACTAATCTGCAGAACGGTGTTGGAAAGTATATCGATTGCCCCTGCTTTTTCAGCTCCGCTAATTATTATGAATAAACCGGCGAAAAAGATCAAAGTAGACCAATCAACCTGTCTTAATATGTGCTCAGGTCTAGACTTTGCCATAATCATAAGTATTCCTGCACCACTAAGCGCTATTATCGATGGTTCTATATTGAGACTACCATGAATTACGAAAAGGATGATAACTCCAGCCAATACGGCTAATGAT
>DASVGC010000060.1:0-2965 GCA_036379735.1 Nitrososphaeraceae archaeon | reverse complement strand
AAATTACTGAAAGGAACAACAAGAAAATAAATTCATTGACTATAAGAAAATACCATAATATGTATGAATCAATTTTTTGTCGTTGAATGCTTGTCATTGAATGAAGTCGTCGAAGTATGCAATTACTACTGCATAAGATTTGAGATGTTTGGAATAATTTTTTATTCTTCCGAGAATCAATCTATCAAGTACTATTGAATGAGAATATTTCCTTAAATGAGATAGAAAAAAGAATAATATTTCATATTGATTTTGACTATTTCTATGCGCAATGTGAGGAAATAAGAAAGCCAGAATTAAGAAATATTCCAAGCGTCGTTTGCGTATATTCAGGACGGGAAGAAGATTCAGGTGTGGTCAGCACATGCAATTATGAGGCACGAAAGTACGGTGTCAAGGCGGCAATGCCAATTAGATTGGCAAAGTCAAAATTAAAGGATATTCATTCAATATTTCTTCCTACTGACATGCCCTATTACCATGAAATATCCCTAAAAGCAATGAGGCTAATTCAAAATTATGGGGAACTGTTTGAGCAAGTCAGTGTAGATGAGTGTTATGTGGATTTTACAAAGATAACGAATTCAGATTTTGATGATGCAAAAATTTTTGCTGTGTCACTACAAAAAAATATCAAAGCCCAGATTAAATTGACATGTTCAATTGGAGTAGGACCTAATAAACTAATAGCAAAAATAGCATCAGGTATCAATAAGCCCAATGGAATAACAGTTGTACGCCAAGAAGATGCCAAACAATTTATCTCAAACTGTAAGATTGAGGATATCCCTGGTGTTGGGCCAAAAACGTCCAAGAAACTGGAATTATTGGGGATAAAATCGATATCGGATATATCAAACAAAAGTATTTTTGAGTTAAGAGATTCCCTGGGTTATAAGATTGCAACTTTTCTAGTTAATGCGTCAAATGCAATAGATTATTCACAGATAAAAATAAGGGGAACTTCAAAACAGATTGGAAAAATAGTTACCCTAAAAAAAGATACAACATCTTTTGAACAAGTAAAATTGACTGTGGAAAATCTCTGTACATCTGTATTTGAAAATTTAGAAAATAAGCGTCAGTCTTTCAGAGTTCTCTCTATAATATTGATTTTAGAAAACCTGCAACATATTTCATTTTCCAAAAGCCTGAAACTTTATTCAGCATCCTCTGATGAATTGCGAAAGAATTCACTTTCAATCTTAAATGAAATGATTAGTAATAATTCAATCTCTCTTGACAACATTAGAAGGATAGGTGTTGTAGTATCCGATCTAAAGGACAACTCAGGACAGGATTCGCTATTGAATTATTTTGAAAACTAGAATTTAGAAAAAGTAAAGTAATGATGATTCAATGGAGTTCAAAAGAATTTCCGAATTTACGAAGATACGAACTGTAATGATCTCGTGACTAGTTCTTCTATGACTTTGTCTGATTTTGACCCAATTATTTTTGCGTTAATGAAATTAGGCTTTCCTCCTCCTCTTCCTATATTCTGGTCTTTTCTCAATTCTTCAAAGATCTTGGCACAATCTAAGTTGAGATCATCGCTCCTTGCAAAGATAAGGGCTGCCATGTCATTGTCAATCATATTGACAAGAACAACTATTGTTCTTGATTTAAGTATCTTTTCGCCTGCAAAATTTTGAATAGTTCGCCAATCCATATCATATAGGACTGTAGTAATTAGATTAACGTTCTGGTCATTAATAGTTCGAACCGGTGTATCTACGAGTAACTTATTTGCTATTTTTTTTAGACGATTGTGATATTGTTCTCTTTCATCATATAGCTTCTTTATTGTTGCCTCTACTGTATTATAATTTGCTCCGATTTGAATACAAATATTATTGATCTTTTCTGTCGCTCTAACAGCCTCGTCCATCGCAATCCTGCCAACCATGAACCTAATTTCATAATCAGATCCATTCATTGACATATTAGTTACCAAGAAAAATATACATTCAGATAAATTATTAACATGTTCCATTGAGCATGCAGAAAGATCGTGGTTTTCTATTTCGACAACTGTAATGGCATCTGCATTTTCCAATCTTGTTTCATTAGCCCTCAGAGCAGGGAACACCTTCTTGGCTTCTTGCAGTGAAGAAAATGAGTGATGTGATATTTTTCTACCTTCCAGTATTAGTCGATTAACTTCCTTCTCAGCAGTAGTTATCTTTTCAAAATCCAGCGCTACTTCTGATTTTCTTATGAATACAATATTGTATGGATCCTTATGTTCCACTTTTCTTACGCTTAATGTCCTGTTTAATATTTTTTGAAGTGATCCTATAAAGGCGTGCTCTGCAGTATGCGCTGCTCTCGTGTCCATATCTACCATCAATTCAAGTTACTAATATACAGGAGCATTAAGGCATTGATTATTGATGACGCTGCAGGGCTACCGCCCTTTCTTCCAATATTTGTAATAAACTCCACATTAGTCTTTGAAAGTTCAGATTTTGATTCTGCTGCTGATACAAATCCTACTGGTATTCCAATCACAAGTGCAGGCATTACTACGTTTTCATTTATCATCTTGATTACTTCGTACAAAGCTGTCGGAGCATTTCCTATCACCACAATGCCACCATCGATCTCTTTTGAAGAATATCTCATTGCCACTGTGGATCTAGTCTTATTTTCATTTCTAGCAGTTTCAATTACCTCCTTATTTGATATATTGCATAAAAGACTGTTCCCAATTTTTGATACAGATTTCTTGTTTATCCCTGACTGTACCATGTCAACATCAACAACTATGTGTCTCTTCTCCCTAAACGCTTGAAAAGCATTTTCGATGGCGTTAGTTGAAAAGATAATTCCATTCTTATCAGGTTTTGCAAAATCAAAATCAGCAGTCGCGTGGATTAGACGTCTAACCACATTCCATTGCTGTTCATTATAATCATGAGTTCCTATCTCAGATTCAATGATTTTCATACTTTTTTCTTCA
>DASVGC010000059.1:0-8065 GCA_036379735.1 Nitrososphaeraceae archaeon | reverse complement strand
CATATTTCAAAAATTGGTGACATCAAACCATAATGTCTAAGAACTCTTATACAATAGATATACTCCGCAGACTCAATATCGACAACCTTTAATGTCTTTTCAGGATGAAGCCCACTAAGCATACTTTCAAGGTTGGAGTTCATTTCAGAACGTGTTCCAATAATTGATTCAAAGACGTTTTGCGAAATAGAGCTAATTGGTAGATAATGATAGAAAATATTCTTCCCAACACTAAGACCTGTCCTGTGCTCAATCAAAGTAATGTTTTCATTATTTACCCCAAAACCTGCGGGAACTGTGTAGATTATTGAGCTATCTTTGTTCACATGTTTTATTACGTCCTGAAATTTAGAACCGATGTGATTCTTTGCGTCGGGCCAAGATTTTCTAATTCTGGGAGTAAAAAAAATAAAAGATGCATTATTTATGGCGACGTCAAAGGGCTCAAAATCTAATAGAGTTTCATCCTGAATAAATGAGGTTACGCTTGAGTATGTCTTGGCTATATCTGGTTTAAGTGTAATTGCCATTCCTGATGAGTCATCTATAATTGAAACGGGTACACCTTTGTTGGAAATATGAGATGCAATTTTGTATCCCTCTGTACTTAGGCCATATACCGCTACCCTCAATGAATTTGCACTCACTTGAATCTCCAGCCACTTATCCGCATATTTTTGTTCCTGCACCAAAATTAAGATTGGTTGAAGAAAAGTTTTTTCCATCAGTTTACGTATACATGGTGCGTGAGAATCTGGTTTGACGTTTTAACCCCAAAACAAGTTATGTTTTTCAAACATTCAGTGGATCTACTCAAAGAAAAAGATCATGAGATCCTCTGTACGGGAAGAAATTATCGCGAATGTGTAAAATTATCCAAACTAAAGAAATTAAATCTCAAGATTGTTGGAAGATACGGTGGTTCATCAAAGTATGACAAACTGAGAGCAAATTCCAGCCGGATTTTTGATCTTGCAAAGGAGATAAACGATTTTGAACCAGAATTATGTGTCAGTTTTTCGTCGCCGGAAGCTGCCAGAGTAGCATTTGGTTTGGGAATTCCCCATGTTACATTTAGTGATTCTCCTCATGCCCACGCTGTCCAGAGATTGACAATCCCGTTTGTAAATTATCTATTATGTCCGTGGATTATTCCGAATTCTGCTTGGAAAAACCTGGGAATTTCTAATAATCAAATAATTCATTATCACGCACTTGATCCAGTCGCCTGGATTAGAAATGAAACGAAAATGAAAGATCAAAAACAATTAAGGCGAAAGTACGGTATTTCAAAAAGCAATACTATAGTCATTAGACCAGAAGAAAGTAAGGCCTCCTACTTAATTGACAAAGATAATAATGTAGATAGAATTTTACGGTCAATTGTAGAGAATTTTTACAAAACTTCAGACATTTTGGTATTGGGTAGATATGAAGATCAAATTAGACATCTTAAGGAAGAATACGATGATAAGGTAATGGTCCTTGAAAACGTAGTAGATGGATTGGAGCTAATATCTCTTGCAGATGTGTTTGTTGGCGGGGGCGGGACAATGACTGCCGAGTCTGCTTTACTCGGAAAACCAACTATTTCTATTTCTCCAATCAAATTCTATGTCGACGATTATCTTGTCAAAGTTGGTTTGATTCACAAAATCGCAAACTCATCGCGCATTGTAGAATTATTACATGATATGCAATCTGACAATAAATTTAAGATTAAACAAAAAAGCCGAGCAAAACAAATACTGGATCAAATGGAGGACCCTGCTGATAAATTGATGGATGTCGTTAACAGATTCGTAGCTTTATAAATCAGATATTCCATAAAAAAATGTCCGGCAGCCCGGTAGAGAATTTAAAATTCGCTGAATGTAGTGGCCAAGCATAGAGGCCTTTGGAGCCTTTGACCCCAGTTCGAATCTGGGCCGGGCTAATTTGATTCGCTTCCAATACCAAACTACGACGGATTATTGAGTACAATTGGGCTTAATATTTGGGATAGAAAAGTTGAAGTTGAACGTATCTAATAAATCACTAGACAAATATGAGAACACTCTGCACTGCACTCATCGTCAAAGAACAATGTTTGGAAACTAAAAAGTAATGTTGTAAACTTTACCTTTTATGGT
Organism: Nitrososphaeraceae archaeon; assembly: GCA_036379735.1. Taxonomy (GTDB): domain Archaea; phylum Thermoproteota; class Nitrososphaeria; order Nitrososphaerales; family Nitrososphaeraceae; genus TA-21. The sequence goes on along the minus strand of DASVGC010000059.1, from coordinate 5,933 downwards.
ACAAATTTGATATTCATGAATTATATTCTTTTGTAGTATCAATAAGCTCATTAATATTTGAAAAAAGCTGTAAAAATCTTAAACCTTTTTCAGTAATCTTGTAAAGATGCTCCTCTTCTTCAAGATTTAATAGACCATTTTCAAGCATTATTGATAGATATTTTTTGAGTTGATAATGAGAGAGAAAAGATTTGTACATTATAGTTGTTATACCCACTCCCTTTGGATCATTTGCAGATTGTAAAATTGAGGCAAAAATATCCGTCCTACTTCTGTATTTCATTTTAAATGCTTTTGTAAATACACAATCAATTTTAATATGTCTTGTGGATGTTTGCGTTGGCTAATGACAGAAGCTGCATAATTTGGCAAAAAGTAATAAGGAAACAAGATAGACTATTCTTCAGAATTGGAAGATACTCAAATTAAATACAAAATAACACAACTCTCAGATAACGGTATTAACATTACTTTGTCTCTGATTGAAGATGTTGAGCTCGAATCAGTCTCACAACAGCAACTAATGCTAGAAGCCATTGATAGATCTATATCTGATGAAGATGTAAAAAAGCAGATAAAGCCTATACTAGAGGCAATACTACGTTCTCAACCACAGACGGTTATCAAGACTTATCCAAAAACTGTTATTCAGATTAATATGCCCAGAAAGAAATATGAAAATATTGGAAGCCCCCATGTGGGAAACAAAATTTTGATTGATATTAAACAAGATTCCAAGCAAAATTAAGACGAATATTCATCCTGCTTACGAGATATTTTCTCTTTTGAAGCATATTGTGATAATGTAACTGAGAGTATGGATGGTTGCAACTAACTAGAGCTACACAGAGTACATTATTCCGCCCGATACTATAGGAACCGAGTCCATATTTGCAATTTCTTTTATCCTAGCTATGAGGGCATTAAACCAGAGGCTATCAATCCCTTGACTCCAGATTGTTATCTTTTTGTAATCTCTCTTAACTCCGTCATTAAAAAAGCCATTACAATCTTCAACAGTGATATTGTTGTACTTTTGACTTATCTCATCAATTAATTGCTCTGCTTGATTTACGAGGTATACTATAGTGAGTGTAGGAAACGGGATAGTGTTCGAAGATGTTGAGGAAATATCTTCTGCCATTCTAGTTCAAGTAATTAATAAGATCAATATCTTGTTTTCGTAGATGAGGTGACTGTCTTTGGCTGAAATCAAGCTCAATTAACATAAAGATATGATATCAGGACATAAACACTGATATATTTCTAGGTTTTAGATCTTGTTCCATGAACGACGTCGAATTCTTAAATCGACTGTTGGAGCTTAATCCTGCTTTGAGATTTTCAGGGCTGGTCGAAAAGTCAGGACATCTAAACTCAAGTGTGATTAGAGAGGGAACTAATGAGCTTCTTAAAGGTAGAAATCCAGAAATTAGCTATTCTCAATCGGCATACATTGTAGACCTACGAAAAATATTTGAAACTGAATTGGGGAATCTTAATTCAGTCGTTTACATTTATGACAAGGTAATAATGTTTAGCATTCCAATAAAAAATCATATAGTTGTCATTTCGGCAGATCGCGATATAGATATTGGTGCAGTATTGAACCAAGTACAATCATTTATAAAAAATAGTGAAGCCGAATTAGACTTTGAATTACCTCTAAAAAATATTAGCCAGGAGAAAAAAGAGAGTGTCAGGAATTTATACGATTCCGGAATATCTGATGAAATGATTGCAGAACAGGTTGATCTAAATTTAGCCACAGTCAAGAGTTTGATAAAAATAATAACGACCAATTCCAAATAGTTTATTACTAACTATTAGAATCAAAACTTACTTGTTTTTCAACTGTATACAGGATAAGAATCTGCGAACAATGACATATTATCCATAAGCATTCATTTCACTTTCAGTGTCTTGAGTTTTTATCTTTGTTATTTCTTTTTCAATTCTTTCTGCTTCCTGTAGAAGTAGTGGAACATTGCATGAGACACCTGGAACAAGTTGGCTTATAGTTGTCGATAACTCAGCTGCAGCCCTGAAATCCGGGATACCCTCAACTATCTTTACCAATAAAATTATTGTGTCTATATCCAGTTCTGAACCTTGATTTAACAGAACTGCTGGAATTCCTCCTACGGTACCATTTTTGAGTAAAGAAATTTTCGCATCTTTTAGTCTGTTTCTTGCACCAACTGTATTTCCTATACCCGATATAGAGTATTCTTTTGAGCCAGAGGGATTGGCTTGTTCTGGTGGATTGACTACGTTACCTGAACTGATTACTAGATCGCATTCGTTATCTTTGGCCCAATTTAACATGGTAGTCCCAATCAAGAAGTATAATGATGGATCTATGCTTATTTCAGAAATAAAGATTGAAGTCTTTAGCTCTTCATTTGCATATATCCTTACAGGAAAATATGGGATTGAATTTCTAACAACAGAAAGTTGTGAAAATAAAGGCGATTCTATAGTTGCTATGAGCTGGGTATTAATGGAGTGCAATATACATTCAGAAGCAATAGTATTAGTAATACCTGTAGTTGCAAAGCCATCTATGACTGTTCCACCTTTGAGATTCATTTTCTTTAGCGTCTTAATCACAAAGGTTTGAGAATTGGACATTAAATTACATTAATAGGTACTAACTTAAGAATATTAATGCACATCTGAAAGAATTTCTGATGATTCTTTAGTAGTTTGTTTCAGAGAGGAAATATTAATGTCCTAACAGATTGAGTATGTTGTCAAATTTCTCTTGGTTCATTTCAGTTTTATAGTCCTTTATTTTCTTGACTATTTGATCTCTGTCACTTGTGATTGAACCTTTAAGCCTTGAATATATTGGACCGTTTAGCAGAATCGATTGTGAAGCGCTTGTTATGTTACTTACTCTCCTCCTAGTACTAGAAGTTTCAAAATCCAAAATTGTAGGCTCGTCGTTCTTGGATATTATGACGTGATGATCAAGCCTATTTAGCTGACCATGATCAAGTTTTAGGCAATCAAGGAGATAACATTGCTGAAGGATAAGAGTAGTGCATTTTACGATTCTCCTTTTTGAGATCCGCGCTGACTGGTACCAGTCAATTATGTTTGATCCACTGACAAGTTCCATCAGGATAAAATTTTCAGAGAAGTTTACAAGAAAAGGACCAACTCCGCAAGAGTTAGCAAGTGATTGGTAAACCACTTCATCATACATGTTCGGCCTGTTGGCATCAGTTCTTCTTATTTTTAGGGCAAAGTATTTTCTCTTATACCTAGCTAAAGTTACCAAACCAACAGACCCCTTACCAAGAATAAAAATCTTATTTAATTGTAAGCTCCCTGTAGAGAAAATACCATTGATATCCAATGATAGCAACTCTTTTTTTCTATTTTCAAAGGTATTCTGATCAAATAAAGGATAAGTCAATAGAAATTTTAGGCTTTCCCTATTTTTGATGTCTAATAAATTCTCCATCGTTAATCATATGATTAATTGCAGTTACAATGAAATTGTTTAGTTTCTTCTCACTTGCTAGGTATATTGAATAACCACTCCTAAGATCCGATGTAATTCCGACTTGATTTCCTGAATCTATATCTTTTTTGATTATTTGGTTAGCATGTTCCTTTATTGATATCAGTTTTGTTTCTTCAATACTTACAACTCTCATGTTGTCAGTCCATATCATAATGGAGTTACTTCCTCTTTTATTGATATAAGAATCTGTTTCTGATTTCAGATAAACTTCAGGTCCTTTATTTACACTAATTTTTGGGAGATTCTCAAATTCAATCATAAAAATAAACACTGCATGCTTTTCTTCATCTGTAAAGCAAAATTTTTTGATTATTTCAAATTTTGAATTTGACAGCATCTTTGAAATGCTGGTTAATTTTCTTTTAAGTTGACCCCATAAAATATCCGGACTCCTTTTCTGGACATTAAATTCTATTATTAATAGGTTTGATTCAATCTGCTTTACGATATCTGGATTGAATCTTCGATTTTTTGTCATGAATTCTATTGAAGGGTTTTTCAAAAATAGTCTTGATGCCAAAACAAATTTTGCTAAACAATCTGTCGAAATTGCAGCTCCAAGATTTCTGTTTGAATCGATAGGATCGATTATTATTATGGGACTGGTAAATTTCTCTACCATTTTCTCGGTGGGAGAATCAAGTGAAATGATTCGTTTTGGTTTAAGCTCAGAGAATACTTGCAAGACACGTACAAACGATCCATATTTTAAGATAAGTACCTCTGTTACATATCCACTAAAGCCTGAAACTGCAATTTGTGAGCCATAAATCCCCACCGCTTTTAAAAATTTTTTTAGTACCCGGACCTGACTTTTCAGATTTTCATTTAAATTGGCTTGCATATAGTCAGTATGAAATGGTGATCTATCCGCAGCACTTTTCCACTTGTTTTTTTCAACCCTATAGCATGGCACAATGTTTATTCTAGTTTCACCAACTTTGCCTTCAACATATGGGTGTTCTGAATACCGCAAATAGGGTTTGTATTTTTTTAAAGCATAAAAGCCAACAGATTTACCTAGTTCCTCAAATTCTGTGCGTTCAACGTGGGGTTCTATCATTACAAAAAAATCAATGTCTGTATCATTCTCAAGCCAAGTGCCTTTAGCATATGAACCTCCAAGGAGCACTCTAGATATTCGCTTGTCTTTGAAGTTCTTAATTTGAATTTGAATTTCCTTTGATATCTTTTCGATTTTCCTTTGTTTTGGTTTTGACGGTACTGATGATTCTGCTGCCTTTAGTATAATGGACTCTATATTGTTCATTTGCCATTCACCGAAATTATGTTCTCATATATAGGACCATGTGATGTAGTAATGCTCTTTTTTAGAGAAACTGTGTCTATCTTGTCATAAATATTGGAATAAGGTGCGATTCCCTGGAGTTTCAAGCTAAGTGTAACCTTTGTTCTAAATAATGTTATGTGTGGTATTATCTCTTTTTCTATTTCCTTTTCCAACCCTAAATCCAAATTTGTCAATTTGGATAGGACCAGGTTGGATAAGTTATTGAAGGCATTTGTAGTTTTTTCATCTATTCCCATCCATACAACTTTTGCTCGATTGTTATTGGGAAATGCACCTATGATTCCATAGCTTATTTCAAACGATTGAAACTCAATTTCTGAAATTTTTGCGAGTATCTTGTCAAGAATTGAATTGTCTATATCACCAAAAAACACTAGAGTAAAATGGAAGTTTTCTGGCCGGACAAGTTTTAGATACTTGTCCTCCAAGTTTAGATGAGCGATTAAATCTTCCTGAATCTTTCTAATTTCATCTTTCCTATGAATATCTGCAGCAACAAATACTCTAGTCACACCAATAAGCTATCGAGATATCTTATATTAAAATTTGAACAAATTTAATTAACGAATATTCAATGTTCCTGAAAATATTTCAACAAAAACATCATGATATCATAGCAAATAATAAATAATTTATTAAAACTCATTTTGATATGTTATTTGGAAAAAATAAGTTAAAGGATGGAGAATATGCTTTTGTAACTCAAGATTATTCCGGAAAACTTAGATTGGTAATTGGCAGAATTGTTTCTCTTTCTGATTCAACTGCTAGGATTAAGGGTTCATATATTATCCCAGTAGGGTTGATGGAGAAAGTCTCTGCAGGAAGGGGAGATGGAAGGCCAAAAGAGGTTCTGAAAAATCCGGACCCAAATAACTGCATATTTATGTTAATTGACAACGTTGAAACTGGTATTTTTGATGAAGATGTTGACATAAACTCTTCAAAGACGAAGTGGATAAATGAGGAAAGATTCCACATACTCGATGGCTGGATAAAGGAAAATCTTCCTGAACTATTTGCAAACGTTCTGAGAGCTTCAAGTAATGAAGATAGAATGCAAGCGAGGGCCATTTTATTGGA
>DASVGC010000058.1:0-7420 GCA_036379735.1 Nitrososphaeraceae archaeon | reverse complement strand
TGTGCTGTTCATCCATACATGACGGGCAAATTAGTTGTACAGTAGTTGGTGGACATGACAGATTTTATTAATCATCTAAATAATTGCAGCCAAAATGCTTTTATTGACATAATGCGCGATGTAAACTCAATTAATAGGAGTAGTTAGATAGATTGGTTCTAGAAGTAAAACAACCACGTCCAATGTGGGAGATACTATTTTCCACACATCATACAGACATCGGATTACTTTACATGATATCCTCAATTACAGCGCTAATGCTAGGTGGCGGACTTGCATTGGCATTGCGTGCAGAATTATTCCTTCCAGGATTACAGATAATACAAGATCCTACTTCATTCAACAGATTTTTCACTGTTCATGGTACAACGATGCTTTTCTTGTGGGCAATTCCATTTGCTGCGGGTGTAGGAAATTACCTTATTCCAATTATGGTCAGATACAAGGATATGGCATGGCCAAAACTAAATGCAGTGGCATTTTGGATGATTCCTGTTGGAGCTGCTCTAGTTTGGTTGGGATTCTCAGACACTGGATGGACAGCATACCCACCATATTCAATAATAAGAGCACCAGGACCTGCGGCCGAAATGTGGATCTTTGGTCTAAAGATTTTGGGCATATCATCAATACTAGGTTCCATTAACTTTATTGTAACGATACTAAAATGCAGACATCCAGACTTGTCTATTATGAAGATGTCTCTGTTTGCGTGGTCAATACTATCCATATCCTTCATGACAATTGTGGCTGTTCCCACTTTTGCTGCATCTCTAATAATGCTATATACGGATCGACTTGGAATATCTGGATTCTTCAATCCTGCAATGGGTGGAGATCCTATAGCATATCAGCACCTATTCTGGTTTACATTCCATCCGGAGGTGTACATATTCTTACTTCCTGCAGTAGGAATGCTATACGAGATAATACCAAAATTCTCGAGAAAACCACTCTTTAGTTATCAGTCTGGAGTGGCTGCATTTGTATTACTAGCATTGATAGGCTTTGCATCCTGGGCTCATCACATGTTTGCAACAGGTATGAGCTTTACTGAAAAGACAGTCTTCATGGTAGGAACGTTGGCAGCTGTTCCAGCTTCATCAATGCATGTGTTCAATTGGATTGCAACAATGTGGGGAGGTAGAATAAAGTTTGGTGCTCCAATGTTATTTGGAGTCGGTGGAATCATGCTGTTCTTTGCTTCAGGAGCTGGTGGAGTAGTAAACACTGCACTTCCATTAGACTTTATTACTCACGATAGTTACTGGGTTGTAGGTCACTTCCATTTAATATTGATGGGAACCGTATCGCTTACATTTACCGGGTTCATTTACTATTTGTTCCCGCTAATAACCGGTAGAATGTATAACGAAAGGGCAGCTCAGGTACACTTTGTATTGGCTTTTGTTGGAGTGATATTTGTCTTTATGACTCAACATTTGCTAGGACTGCATGGTATGCCGCGTAGAATAGCAGATTATGATGGGACAATACCTGGCTGGCTGATAATGAATCAGATTGCAACTATAGGCGCCTGGGTAGCTGGGCTGTCATATGTCATTATGTTGGTTAACTTGATAAAATCTGCCGGAAGTGGTAAGGAAGCAGATATGAAAGATCCTTTCAAAATTGGAGAAGAATATTATGACTACACACGACGAGAGCCCCATCACTAGAACTAGTTCAAAGAGGATGGCAAAAGGCATCCTCATTGTAGTAATTACACTTGCAATCGGTACTGCCATTATAGTACCTTTTTGGCAAGCAATGATCCATCATCCTCCTGCAGCATCTTCGCTCAAGCATGAAGAACCTCCTGCGATTGCGACTGGTACTCAAACTAGTATCGGAGTAATTGATGGAGCTTCAAGTCAGCAATCTAAGAGTAATGCCAATGCAACTGCTGGCGGTGGAGCTTCCACAGCAGCACCTGAAGCTGCACCTGCAGCAGCACCGGCAGGTCCACCTGGAATACCTCTTACAATACTAGAAGGATCTTCAGTACAAGGAAGTCCAAGTTATGATCCTGCGACACTCACAGTAAAGAAAGGTGACAAGATAACTGTAACTAACAAAGACACCTTGCCTCATACGGTTACAAGCGGAACAGGACCAACTGATCCGAATAGTGCAGCACAATTTGATACAAGCATTTTGGAGGCAGGAGCAACAGCAGACATTGAAACAACTAATATGAATCCAGGAGAATATCCATACCATTGCGCTGTTCATCCTTACATGTTGGGCAAAGTTGTAGTCCAGTAACAGTGAAAATTACAAATAGAATTTGATTCAAAAGAACATGATAAAGCGCCATGTCAACTGCAAAATAAAATGCTCCTAACCAAACTTTCCTTTTCTACCCTGTCGATACTATTTGCGCTTATCTTTATCGGAGGGTATGTTAGTTCATCAGGAGTGGGACTGAGCTGTCCTGACTGGCCTCTTTGTCCTGCAGGTCTTATCCCAATGAAAGAATTTGTCATTGAATATTTTCATAGAACTGTGGCAGCTACAACCGGCATAATGGTTTTTGTCACCATGTTTTTTACACTGAAATCAAAAGAAACTTTTAGATCTACCAAAATAGCATCAATGATTGCTGCAGCTTTGGTAGTAGGACAGATTACCCTCGGTGCATTTGTTATTGTTGAAAAATTGCATGCGGTTCTTGTGACAATGCATTTAGGAATGGGACTGATATTATTTGTCATGATTCTTACTGTCTTTTTGGATGTAAAGGAAATTTCTAAAAAAGTTTCGCCGAATATACGCGTGATAAATCCATCAGAGTAAAACATAATACTAATTGGCATAACACATGGGGTATGTGGAAAGTAATGATGCCAAGGAAGATAGCCTATGGAGCTAACGCTGCAAGTGAATTTCAATATCCAGAAAATTCTCTTGTAATTACTACAACTACTCCAGATATCTATGAGAAATGGTTAAGCTATATGGGACTACAAAAATACGAAATATACGACAAGGTAACACCAGACCCTGCTATTGAAACGATTGAAGAAATAAAAAGAAAATTTGAAGGCAAGAAGATTTCTGCATATATCGGACTTGGCGGAGGAAGCTCTATGGATGTATGTAAATATCTTGGAAAATTAACCGGGATTCCAAAGATTCTCATTCCAACTACTTTTGGAACTGGTGCAGAAATGACTACATATGCAGTAGTTAGTTTTGATCACAAGAAAAAACTATTACAGGACGAAGCTTTTTTGGCTGACGCTGCCATTGTTGATCCTTATTTTCTTCCTGGAACTCCGTTTAATATTATGAGAAATTCTGCATGCGACGCATTGGCTCAGGCGTCCGAAGGATTTGATAGCAAACTAGGTAACCCATTTACCAAATTGTTTTGCAAAGAAGCTTTTGATATACTTGAAGACGCCATTATGAATGATAAACAAGATCTGTTACCATACGGCGCTATGCTTTCTGGTATCGGTTTTGGAAATTCATCGACTACACTGGGACATGCTTTGTCCTATGTATTTTCTAACGAGGGAGTTCCTCATGGATATTCGCTTTCTTCCTGTACTACAGTTGCACATAAATTTAATAAATCAATATACTATGAAAGATTCAAGAAAGTATGTCAGAAGCTGAAATTTGAGCAACTAACACTAAAGCAATCACTTGATGAAGCTGCAGACGTAATTATGCCTGATAGAGGACATCTTGATAATAATCCCATTGATGTTACCAAGCAAGATATAATACACTGTTTGGATGAAATAGTAAACAAGAATCCATTGCAGTGACTTAATATCCTATCCAGTAACAGAATAACTTCATCGGTAGCAGATGCCAGATGCTAGAATATTAGCTTCTAGAATTGCATTTTATTATATATTTGCAACCAGGAGTCTGCTAAAAGAATGTTGAAAGATGTTTCAATACTACTCACTGCAGATGGACTAATTCACTATTATCGCTATTGCGTAATCGGCTTTTCGATTCGTAACTAAGCATTAAGTGGATTTCAGTAGTTTATTGACTTCGAGTCAATTTGGATTGATTAATAGTATATTCAGGGGGGTCAAAGATCCAGACATGTCTGAGGAATTCTACAAGTAGATTATTTAACCGGTTAAGAAACCTTTAAATCCAGTTTAGCAAATCCTGAATCTTACATTGACTACGATCGATAAGAGCATGCAAATTAATGCTCCTATTAGCGAAGTTTTTACCTATTTTGCAAGACCTGAACACATGGCAGATCAATTTCCTGAAAATATGGGTTTGAACGTAATACCGCTAGAAGTAAAAAATGGATTTGGAGTTGGCACAATATTCAGAATAAGCGGAGATTTCGACGGGAAGAGATTGGAGTGGGATTGTGAGACAATAGAATACATTCCTCACCGCAAAATCGTGGCCAAAATGATCGAAGGACCATTCAAAACTTGGATAATCACAGTAAATTTCGAACCTTTAGGAGAAAAGGAAACCAAAACAAGCATAAAAGTAGATTATGATATGCCTATGGGCCCATTGGGAGGATTTATTGACAAAATAAAACTAAAGAAAATTGCTGAACGAGGAATCGAAAACGGCTTGTACAGAGTAAAGGCACTTCTAGAAGGGACAGGTTCAATACCAGTTTACATAACCCTCGATGCATATCGAGAAATTCTCAAAGAGAAAGAAAAAGCAAAACTTTCTGTATCAGAAACAATCATCAAGATAATAAAGGATAATCAAGTCCCAAAAGTGGCTCATCAATAGAACAAAACCTAGCCATCAATACCCATTTTTCGGAATCCTGATAATTACTATAAGTCTTGGTCTGAAGTAGCTTTTCTAATATATCTCAAGTTTAATTTAAATATCACAACCTAAACACACAACTTTTATGGGTTCGTAGCTCAGCCAGGTAGAGCGTCTGGCTCTTAACCAGTCTTAATTGGGTTAAAATGTCGTGGGTCCGAATCCCACCGAACCCGAATCTTTTGATACCATAATTAGTAAAGTGAAATACAATTCAAAATCAAAGTGGTACAAATTGTAATAGCACGGCGTATTGTTTTATTCAACACATATGTAGTGCATTTCGCAAGGAAGAGGAGTAAAAAGTAAAACAATGCCCACTATAATTGAAGTATTGTGCATTCAAATTAAGAGTTACCCTGTTTGCTAAAAAATAGAATCTTTAAACACTATGTATGAAAAGCCTGTTCAAAATCTTCTTTGGCTAGAAATATTTACAATCTAAAAAAATTAGGGGGAAGAATCGAATACTTTCTCTACGCAAACTGATGCATCATCGTTATTGATGCCCAATTGAGCTGTCATTACTTTGTCAACTTTTGTGGCTGTGACATTGCTAACTTTAACCATATCTGTTACTTCAGCTTCTCCACTATCATCTATTTTTGATACACAATTTTTGTCGTCTAACGTTACTCCATGTGTATGCCATTCAGTATCGTTCTGCACTTCAGTACTGTCTTCGACACCATGCGAAGTAACGGCGTAAGTACCATTATCTGTTACAAATGCATATGCATATATTTGACTTGCATTTTGTGGTGTAGATGCTCCAGCCTTGCCCTCCACAGTTAACCAAAGGTCTCCGTCCTTTATTCCAAAATCCTTTATCCTAAAGTCCGCTTCGTTAAGTTCGTTTTGAGCTAGTACATGGTTTGTTCCCGCAAATAGAATAGCACCAATAGCCAAGAACGACGCTGTTAAAGGTAATGTTTTCTTCAAGTTGACTGACTTGTTCATGTGTAAAACTTCGATATCACAATACTATATCAAATTTACTTACCTTTTGATTACTTATCAGATAATAAGCAATCTAATTAAGCCATTACAAAGTAGCTCGTCGCAAGTTGACATTACAAAAAGCTGTAGCAATATTTCTTATTGCAACATCTTTAGCAATTGGCGCTCTATCTGCAACAAACCTTGTATTAGCCGATAAGAGTTCGGGTTCGAATGGCCTTGAAAAAGCAGATGATAAAGTCCATGAAAATACTGGACCCGTAAGTGACCAAGATATTAAATTCCATGAAGGATTATGTCAAGGAGGGCACTCTACTGAAGCCTTAGATAACCTAGGTGGTTGCAATATCTTATCTGACCCAGGCGAAAGTGACGAAAATCGAAATGATGATTAGCAGTCAATAGTCTTCATTCCTTTTTATTTTTTAAAGCAAGCTATTCTCCCACTATATAGGTAAATGAAAGCGTTCGCAAGGGATATCAATTTCATTTTATATATACGTCCGCCTCAAAAGGTTCCAAAATCGTAATTGTAGCGTTATCAGTTCCACCGAACCAGACCTAAACTTTACTATTATTAGTAACATATTGTGTATTTGTACAACTCATGCCATATTACTAATCCTAATAGACTCTAGCATTCTTGCAATTATTGGTTCATAAGTTGAATAAGCTTCGCGGACATGAATTTCTGGAACTGAACATTTGCCATTTACAAGTTATTTAGAAGCTACTTAAATAATTGTCTTTTGTTATGAAAAGTCTCTGGGGCAATTAGTCCTTAAATTTGAAACTCTTTACCATCGCCTCAAATTCGGTTAAGTAAGTATCATAATCCTTTAAGTTTGCAACATATTGTAAATAATAAGCCTTGTCGTTATGCAGTACAAGATACTCTGTTATCTTCAAATTGTTATGTGGCACAATAGATTCAATCCGAACTGCTTTTTCCATACTAACTTCAGTGTCTAGAATGGATGTAATATTGAATGCATCATTGCTAACTTTATAATATTCTAAATAATCGTTTAATGGTCTATTTTCCACAGTATACTTGAAATCCTGAGTAACTAAGGACATCGCACCCCCGTAGTTCTTCAGTTGTTCCAGCACTTTCGGATTGTCATTAATATAATTCACAATCTGAACAAAATCATAAGGTACCGAAATTACCGCGTTACCTGGTCCAGAACCAAATAACTGAGCTGTTACGGTGTCTGAAAAAATAAGATAAGTCCAGTTTGCATGAATGTTCAATGAAAAGTCCATGGTATCGGCCTGCCGCTGTGCACCGACAAATGGAACTGAAATGATAAGCATGCTAAAAGATAAAGAGATGATTAGGCAAGGCAGTATCACAACTGAAACATAACAAATTGCCTATTAAGTTTTTTTCATATCTGTTCCCCAAACGGTTTATGTTCTTCTGGTTAGAAATAATAAATGATTTTGATTAGTCCTTATTAGGGAGTTAATTCTAATGGCGTCTAGGCATGACTAATACCCAAACATTTTACTCTATTGAGAAAGTGTCAAGATGGTTGCTAAATGCAATTGTAGCGGGTATAGTGGTAAATATACTAAGTTTGATAGTGCCGATTGTGGAGAATATTGAGTTTATAGTACGTAATGAAATGGTGCTTACCTATCTCGGGTCTGAACCCTTTGA
>DASVGC010000057.1:0-3052 GCA_036379735.1 Nitrososphaeraceae archaeon | reverse complement strand
AAGAAGACTTAGTATCACGAGAAGAGAGGCCCGATATTACACAACCAGAAGAAAATCTTCGACAAGCCGCGGAAAACCTTCGGGAAGAGGCGAAGACGGTTGATGAAAATAAGCCTGACGATTCTATTCAGTCCAAGACATCGGAACATAAGATTACTGAAGTGAATACAGACCAGAGTGATCCGGAAAAGGTTGCAAAGAGAGTTGGCAATACTGGTACTGGAATATTGGGACGCAGACCAATCATAATAGTCTTGATTGTTGGTGCAATTGTTTTGAGTGGTTTCTTGCTTTATTCACAGATTCAATTGAGTAACCAGGCGTATAAGATCGAGAACTTTAACGCACTTTGGAACCAATCACTAGCAGATCTTCGTAGCGGAGACACATCAATAGATGAATATTGCAACAACCAAGTTCATGATGAGGATATTTGCAATAGATTTAAGAGTCTACAGTACATGAATTAAAATATTACAAGACCTACGCACTTAACTTTTTGTTAGGGCCTTTGTAAATTTGTAGATCCGCAAATTTCGACTTAAAATTAGAGAGAAAAAAAGTTCAGTATGCGAATTTAGACCCTCAGGACATTCATTTAGGATTCTTGCTTGCTATTTTTTTAGCCTTTTTTTGTTTTACGTTATTAGTCTTTGAAATTTCTTGAGTTAAAAAACTCTTGAGTTGCTCAACGTTTTCCTGATATGCTGTTGTTCGAAAAGGATCAATTGGGACATTATTCTTGCGTGCAATTCGAATATCTGTTACTCCTGACTGAACTAGCTCACTCTTTGAATAACCCCTCGCATATCGTGAAATTTGAATTCCGTTGGTTACTGTCTTAACTATTCCACGCTTGATAGTATGCTTCATAGTCAACAAAAATCAAAGATCTAAATTAAAAGGTTTCTTGACTGCTTCCCCTTTTCTGAGGGGGACCTGTTTATCATTGTCCGTGCACACAAACTTTGGAGTTAAGTCACTCTATTGGATGAATGACACTTGAATAAAATATATTATGTTTCAAAAAATCATTCTGCTCAAGGAGCTGAGCGCCGGGGTAGCTCAGCTTGGTCAGAGCGTTCGACTCATAATCGAAAGGCCGCGGGCTCAAGTCCCGCCTCCGGCACGTAATGATAACTAGAGTATTCTCAAAAAATAAAGAGATATTTATGCCATTAATTTTCTAGTTGTTAGTTGTCAATCACGTTCGAAATTCTAAAACCAGTCATAGATTTCGTTATTTCATTTATATCTACCTTAGGATACCCAGGTATTTTTTTACTAAGTGTACTAGAAAGTGCGCTCATTCCAATTCCAAGTGAAATAATAATGCCTTTTTCAGGTTTTCTAGTTAGCAACGGAACATTTGATCCTGTTAGTGTAGTACTCGCTGGAACCCTTGGAAATCTTGTAGGCTCAATCTTGACATATTTCTTAGGAATAAAGGTTGGAAGGGCATTCATATTAAAATATGGAAAGTATATCTTGTTTAAGAAAAGTCATCTTGAATTTACTGAAGAATTGTTCCAGAAATATGGTGATAAGATTTCATTCTTTTGCAGATTATTGCCTGCTATCCGAACATATATTTCTCTACCATGTGGTGTGGGTAAAACTAATTTTCTTAAATTTTCGATATATACATTTCTAGGATCACTTATCTGGAATGCAATGTTAACTTATGTTGGTATCATATTTGGACACAATTGGAAGAATATAGATAAATATGCAATATATCTCGACATAGTATCCGCTGTTGTTATTTCGATATTCGTAATCTGGTTCTTTGTTAAGATTCGAAAGCGATCCAGAACTAACCATAAAAGAGAAATTCCAAGCAGTGACTAGAGCAAATCAATTGTGCTGTGAAAACTAAATAATTTGCAATAGATTCGTTTATTTGCAATAAAAGTCATCAATCAGTATAATTTATGAATATTGGTATAATATCCGATACCCATGATGACCTCTTATGTGTTAAGAGCGCAATAAAGATATTCAATGAAAATAAGGTCAGCTATGTAATTCATGCTGGAGATTATGTTTTCCCTGGAGTAGTAAAGGAATTCAAACATTTGAATGGCAAATTAATAGGTGTGCTTGGAAACAATGATGGAGAAAAATTAGGATTACTAAAAAATTTTCAAGAAATTGGTGGAGAATTGTATGGTGAATTTTGTGATCTGCAACTGGATAATTTCAAAATAGCCGTATATCATGGAACTAGTAATATGATGACAGAAGCCATCATCTCAAGTCAACTATTCAATCTGGTCATTCATGGTCATACACATAAAAAACGAGATGACAAAATACACGATGTACTGGTGCTAAACCCGGGTTGCGCACATAGAGAATTTCCGAATATCGAAGGAGAGATTGAAACAGAACCATCAATCATCATATTTGATACTACAAATAACTCCCATAAGTTTGTTAGAATATGAATTTAGGAATGATATCTTAATTGGTAATCTATTACCAATTGTTAGAAAATCTTGATTAACTGCAGATTTAGCTTTTTATTCTGGTTATTTTTACCTTTTCAAGAACTTTCCAATATTCAACTTCAGCTCCCTGAATAATTTTTTCTCGAATTTCCTCTTCAGCTGAAGAAGTTTCAAACATTTCGAAAGTTTCTAGATCCATTACTTGATAAGTTTGTCCAGAAATAGAGATAATTTGACCATTTCTCTTGTCTATTAGCGGAACATCCACACTTGCTGAAACAGGTGATACTAGACTATGTTTTGACCCGTCGAATACAGAGATAGCAGAAACTCTCGCTTTAGCCGAACCATGTTTTCCAGGCTTACTATGATCGTATGATACAATCCGGCATGGTTCGTCGTCAATAATTATATAGGAACCTACTTTTAGGCTCCCCAAATCCATCGGTTTGCTCAATATTGGTCGAAAAAGTAGAAAATTGCTTCATATTTAACGGTTCTGATCGGACCATACTATCTTAATTTCTCTAAAATAGAGAAGCTTACTAGATTAATAAGAGGAATCCCTTTTCTTGCAACATCTTTTCTTGTTTTTTCGC
>DASVGC010000056.1:0-3625 GCA_036379735.1 Nitrososphaeraceae archaeon | reverse complement strand
GTCTCTGGCACAAGCTCATATTTGGATTTATATCCTCTCGGATTTATCATGAGTCCATCATAATTAAAGGTTGACGAGTTGCCTACAATTACAGTTGTAATCATCCCCAGCATATCATTGTAATCGAGCAAGTTCTCTAATGTGGTAACTACTATTTTCTGACTCTCGCGGAATGCACCCTTGATAATCGCAACAGGTGTTTCTGGTTTTCGATATTTGAGAAAAATGTCTCTCGTATCCCTAAGCTGATGAATCCTCTTTTTGCTAGCAGGGTTGTAGATTACAGTTACATAATCCCCTAATGCAGCAGCCTCGACTCTCTTGACAATAATTTCCCATGGCACAAGTAGATCACTCATGCTTACTACTGCAAAATCAGTCATCAAAGGAGAGCCAACTAGTGCAGAGCAAGAGTTTAAAGATGAAACGCCTGGAACACATTCAACATAAATTCCCATATCATGGTTCCACTTCTTATCTGCAAGAATTTCATAAATCAGTCCTACCATTCCATAAATCCCCGGATCTCCTGACGAAACCAATGAAACTATCCTTCCTTTTTCAGCAAATTCAATGGCTTGGTTGGCTCTATCAACTTCCTGTGTCATTGGATATCGATAAACTTCTTTACCCTGAATTAGATCCTCCACTAATGAAACATAAGTATCATACCCCACTATGATTTCGCTTTCTTCGATAACCTGTTTGGCCCTAAAAGTCATATGATCATGATGTCCTGGACCAACACCTACCACATACAGCCTTCCCTTGGTATTTTCCATATGTACATTAGAGATTCCAGGAATAATATAATATTATTTCTAATCTTAGAGTCACTACACTCTCCTAGTGCTATTGCACCTACATGCGGACAACATGGAAAATCTTAAAATAAAATCCATATCATTGTAATAATATGGCAGTATTGGATGAATTTGCTAAGACATCTTTGGATAAGATAATAGACAATGTACTATCATGCCTTCCGCTTATAGAAAACATGTTCAAAGATCAAAATGATGTATTTAGAAAAAATATTGGAATAGAAAACAGGAGGGACTTTGTACTGGGAGCTGCTTGGTGCATCGTACTTGAGAAGTATATTATTGCCAATTATACTCACTCGGGGAAGACCATTAGTTATGACAGTGGGTTACAAGCTAGCCAATACGTATTAGAAAAGATTTCTAAATCAGATCTCTTGATGTCAATCAAAAATGCTTGACGATAAACTCGCCCAATTCTCTATTTTGAACTATTTTTTAATACGCTGAATCTGGGATTATTCTATTTCATGAAAATTAATTAATGGGAGTTGGCAAATTCATCATTCTATATTGGAAAAAAATCTGGAACATCCAGAGTTCTTCAAACTGGGTATCACAATTATTTATGCAATTGTAATTGCACTAAGCATTGATGCTTCAAAGACTATATTTATTCCGTTTTATTCTATACCGGCCAATTTCTTAAATGCTATTATTCTCTTTTATGGATATTTCTTTATAATAACAGGTTGGATTGAGTATCATTTCCTGGCGCAAAAATTTGAGGGAATAAGCAAAGCTGTATTGTCAAGTTTCATAATCGAGCTGGGAATACTGTTCCTTTTCTATTATGTAATAATCGCAGGGAGTGAGGATGGTCCGGATTATTTGATCCCAGATGTTTATTTGTTTGTCACGCCTCTTATTTTTCTTCTTTTGACTATAAAGGATGTTTATAGAGGTAATAACTCCAAAAATGGAAACTTAGTTAGTTACAGGAACTTGTCTAGAAACTTTCTTTTTGTTTCTATCATTATTTCATTGTCATATCTTGCAGAGACCTATGCTACGGGTTTTCAATCCTTTGGAGCTTTTGCATTCTATAGAGACTTGATATTTGCATTTTTGATTCTAACACTGGTAGTTGTTTACAGGGCAATGAGGTGGCGAGAAATTAACTCCACGCTTGCATCTCCCTGATTGAGTTAATCTAATTTAAAGACCTAATTTGCAAAACTGAGCTCGAACATAATACCCATATGTAAGATATTTTTTTAGAGGTAAAAACACAGTTGTTTAATGAACAATACATAGCATTGATACAATCACTTCTAATTTGATTACGCCTATTTATAAAGAAGGAATTAACAAGCCTATTATGTACCATGGAGAAGGTTATCTTTACCGATATTGATGGAACTTTACTTGATTCCCGTTATCCTGACATAAACAAAATGAAAGAATTGATAGATTTGACTTTACGGAATGGTATTCATCTTGTATTTTGTTCCTCAAAAACAGAACTAGAGCAAAACAAAATCAAATCCGAAGTATATATACACGAACCATATATTGTAGAGAATGGAGGCGCTACAATAATTCCAGTAGATTATTTTAAGAAAACCAAGATCAATAATTCAAGGATTACTCAAAATAATCATATTATTGAAAGTGGCGGCCCTGCAATTAAGATTAGATCTCTTTTAAAACAAATCAAGAACAAATATGATGTCGACTTTACAGGAGTATCCGATATTTCAGTATCTGAACTTTCGAAAATTACTAAACTCTCTGAAGAATACGCTAGCAGGATGATGGACAGGAAATATAGTGAAACAATAGTCCAGATAAATAATATGAAATTTACAGATTTTGCAAAAATTATTGAAAAGGAAGGTTTAAAAATCATACCAGGAAATCAATATTTTGATATTACTGTAGGTAACGATAAAGGAACAGGTGTCGGTATTTTAATTGATACTTATCGTAAGGAATATGCAAATAAAGTTATTTTCTTTGGGATTGGTGATAGTAGAAATGATGAGCCCATGTTAACCTTAGTAGATATTCCAATGTTAGTCCAAAAATTTGATGGTAATTGGGATGATTTACAATTTGATAAGCTACATAGGATAAATGGTATAGGTGCAAAGGGATGGGAAATTGGTCTTGAACTTGTTCTTAAATATCAGGATGAAAGGCCATAATGGTTTGATTCTATTTTATTTTCTGAAATTTAGGTCTTAGCATCGCTATTTATAGTTCAACAGAAAAAGGACTAATTTTTATAAAGAAATGACGCTAGTCGCTTTTAAATTTTTTCCAGGATAACTAGATTATTTTCAAACCTTATATCGAACAAAATTATATTTGGTGTAATGGTAAAATTTCATACGGACCAAGCCGTACCTTCTACAGGCATTTACCATTTTGCAGGACATATGCAAAACAGTGAATGTCAACCTACGGAAAATGAAAAAAGAATACAAATAGTTGCTGGAGAAATTTTTCCGCCTTGCTTACACTGCAAAACTGGTGCATTTTGGGAAATCAGGCTGTAACTCTTTTATAATTTGTTGAGCTAAAGCCACCCAACCATAAGACCAATTCCTATGCCGATGGGATGACCTATCAACTTCTATGCTGGCCCATTTAGCGCATTCTAACTCTTATTTAATTTAAAACCCTTTACTATGTTATGGAGTCAGGAATATTGGCGGCAATTATCCTAGTAGCCTCGATAGGTCTAATTGGTGTAGCCGTGTCGTATATGATTAATACTTTCCAGGAAGTAAAAGAACAAAACGAACTGCACGAAGGAAAGCCTCCAATAGTTTAAACTATTTTAGTCTGTTCAC
>DASVGC010000055.1:0-4163 GCA_036379735.1 Nitrososphaeraceae archaeon | reverse complement strand
ATCGTAGACAGATATCGTTCTATTTTCAATTTGTTCGCTAGTTTCCTTTTTTGTAAAAGTCCTTATCGGATAACTATTAAGAAGTCTTACGGTCAAATCTAAATCTCTTGCCCCAATATACAAATCCTTAATCCCCCTCTTTGTTCGTTGAACATTATCAAAAGAGGCGCCCAAGTCAGCAGCTACAAGAAATAAAGCGCCTTGATCAGTCAAATATCCTGCGCCTATCTTTCTTTTCTTATCTTCTATGAGCTCTTTTAGTTGCTCTAAATTAATATCAGGCTTTTGTTCTAACAGTATGTCAATCATTTTCTTAAAGTCAAGTGACAAACTAATTGTGACCTCCAAGTACTAGATTCTACCTCTTGCCTATATGTTTTGAGAATTAGGGAATTAGCAATTGCCAATCCAATCTATGGGATTTTGTCTTGTTTAAT
Organism: Nitrososphaeraceae archaeon; assembly: GCA_036379735.1. Classification (GTDB taxonomy): domain Archaea; phylum Thermoproteota; class Nitrososphaeria; order Nitrososphaerales; family Nitrososphaeraceae; genus TA-21. Next base: position 3,726 of record DASVGC010000055.1, on the reverse strand, counting down.
TGCCAAAGTAAATTCCGACAATCTTACCCTCGGGCATAAGGTACTAGTTTTTGAGTTTGTTTCAAGAAACATACGGGTCAAGGATAGACCGTATCCTTTGCCTTCCCAAGTCAGTAATATATCCACCTAATCTTGGGCCACTTTCTGCATTTATTAGCATCTTGTACATCAATTTGAATATTTTTTTAGGTTGTTCTTCGTTTTGTTTTGAAGTTTCGTAAATTAATTGCTGTATTTTTTCAGCGTCTAGATTCGACTCTGGGTCTTTATTTTCAAGCCCTTCTAATATTTTTCTTATTATCATTTTTTCCTTTTCAGTCAACGCTACATCAAATTTTTGAGCGGAGCTATGATCATCAGACCAGTTACACGCCAATTGAATTTTTTGTTCTAGATCTGAAGTGAGGTTACTTGCAACTTTGTACTTTACCAATCTATCAAAGATTTTTTTTATCCGGTCATTTCCTGAGAAAAAAGATGCTTGTTGAACCATAAGCATGTATTGAACGTGTTGAAGTAATTCTTCAGAGGGCCTCAGATGATTAATATATTCATACAACCCTTTTGTTTTAATTAGCTTATCTTCATTATCCTCCTTCTTCCTGCCAAAATAAATATCCTCACAATTGTCGTATTCCTCCATTAAGGTAGGAATGTCATCGATGCCAACTTGTCTTGTCCCAGTTATTCTCTTGAACAAAAGCAATAAAAGAGATTGAGGTGTTCCATAGCGTAACCATACCTGCGGAGTAAGAACATTGCCTATAGACTTGCTTATCTTCTTACCTCCTTTATCAAGAAACATCTCATACTTTACATGAAGTGGATGCGCGTAATTTAGTATATCATCTGATACCCAGTCGTTTACTCTAACAGAATCCATTATATCTTTGCCATAGGCTTCAAATCGAATATCAAGTGCACTCCATCTGGCAGCAAACTCTACTTTCCAAGCAAGTTTTCCTTTGCCAGTGGTTATTGGAATTTCTCCAGTATAACCACACCCTTTTACGTCATTGTTACCTAATTTAGTTCCATTACAGAGATAGCTAACTTTTCTTTCTTCTTTGATATATTTTTCGGCGTTTGCTACATAGAGTCTTCCACACGACTCACAAATTGGAAAGTATGGAAGAGATTCTTTATATTTTGATTGACCTACAATTTCTTCAATCTTGTTACCAAGATTAGGTGCGTTAGTTAAGATCTTATCTATTTGATCTGATAACATGCCGTTTCCATAGACTTTTGCGGCGTTGAGAAATTCGTAATTTATGCCAAGTCTATCCAACGCGTCAAGTAGCAAGCTGCTCATATGAGCGCCATATGAATCATGACATTGACCGATAGGATCTGGTATATTTGAGACTGGTTTACCTATATGCTCAGCCAACCATCCAGGTAGCCCTGTGGGTATTTTTCTCAATCCATCCAAATCATCAGAATAAGCAATTAGCTTTGATTCATAACCCAGATTTTTTATAGCGAGGGAAACACCATAGGCCCTAACAGCATCACCCAGACTACCAATGTGTGGGAAACCAGATGCGCCCAGGCCGCTCTCAACTAAAACCAAGTCCAGTGATCTTCCGATATCTTTTTCTCTATTAATAATAGTAGAAGCCAGTTTATCAATCCAGGTTCCTTTTCCAATGATTTCTCTCTTCATTTCCTACAATTCCTTTGTTACATATGGACCGTTCAATTCGTATCCAAATTTCTTGTAATACTGTCTCGTACCTATTGCACTAATTATAGATATTGAATTCAATCCAAATTCATTTTTTACGATTTCTTCAGCCTTTTCCAGCAACCTAGATCCATATCCTTTGTGTTGAGAAGTGGTTGTAAATTCACTATTTGTTCCTATGTCGACCATTTGTCCCAATACATGTAGTTCACGAACAATCGCTGACGGCATTCCATCTTTGTCTTTCAATTCTTTTCGATGGGGTTTGGCCAATTTTCTTAATCTTAAATATCCAAACAGAATTTTCTTGTTAGAATCTTCCATACTCAAAAAGACTTCCTTACCATTGGATGAATCATAATCAATTCGTCGTAGGTTTATCTTAACGTCTTGATCGTCTGGTTTTTTTATTCCCACTTCTCGACATCTAATGCAATTACATTCCAACCCTTTTTCTCTTAATTTTTGCTGCAGTATCTGTCGTATGTTACTGCTATTATTACCATTAACAATATTTTCAGATTCTATTTCACGCTGAATCCTCATAATTCTTACCCAGGAGGGAACAGATTTCTTCATTTCCAGTAACAAATCTGTCAACACATCATCAGGATATGGATTGTAAAGACCTTTTTCATGTAATTTAGCCAATCCAGTATCTCGTAACAGTAACGTAGGATATATCTTGAGCATGTCGGGTTTCAAACGCTGATCTTCAAAAAGTTTTCGGAAATCTTCCAGGTCCTTTTCAGGAGTAGATCCAGGCAAACCGGGCATCATGTGTGCGACGATTTTGTATCCGGAATCCTTTGCAACTTGGAATGAGTCATAGACATCATCAATACTGTGACCTCGATTAATATTTCTGTAAACACTTTCCTGTAAAGTTTGAACGCCAATTTCAACTCGAGTAATACCAAGTTCAAGCATTAAATCAACATGAGCCTTCTTGCAATAGTCAGGTTTAGTTTCTACTGTAAATCCTACGCAGCGAATTTTGCTTGCTTCGTTTAGTTTTTGTGCATCCTTTAACGACTTGGATTCAAGACCGTTCAGTGCATCAAAACATTCCTTTGCAAAGTTTCGTTGATAATCTTGTGGCATGAAAGGAAAGGTTCCTCCAACAATAACTAATTCTACCTTTGAAACGTTATGCCCCCTTGAAACTTCCCGTTCCAATTTGGAGGAAACTTGGGATTTTGGATCGTATTCGAATTTTTGTGCTAGTTTAGTAACTGGCTCTTTTCCCGTATAACTTAGAGGAATATTAAATTCCTTGCCTCCAGGACAGTAAATACATCTTCCATGTGGACAGTCATACGGTTTTGCCATGACGGTAATTACCATTATACCAGACGCAGTTTTAACAGGTCTAACCATCATAGTTTTTCGAATATTACTGCCAATCGGTAAATGCTTTATAATATCTTGAAATTTGGGAGTTCTTGATAGATGATATTTTGATGAAGCACTTTTTATAAATGAGTATATGTCTTTTAATGAAGGTTCCTCTAACCGACTTAGTTTATTAGCTATCTTTATACAGGCTGAATCATAGTCGTAGAACTCATTTTGTAAAGTCGAATCAAATGTACTCTTCATCTATGTCATCATCGTTTACCAATACGGTTATTTCTTATATACTATAGTATCCAATACTTATATAATCAAAGCGAATTCTTGCGAACTCCCAGTAGCGTTGGAAATCTGAATTTTTAATAACCTTGTAAGAAAGTGTAGATCCACAAGGACAGATAATCATTCCATCTTGGAAATTTCTGAGAAGCAAAATAACTAGAATAAAGTGACTATGGGTTTCACTATGAATATAGTATTTAGGCAATCAATAGTTTGTTCAGGGTATTTGCACCAAAGTGAACCGCTGAAGAATTAATTCTCTTTTATAACCTGAGTACAGGCAAATAAATAATGAAGTTAATCTATTCCTAGCGCTTTCTTCACTATGTCAACAGTTTCATTTCTTTCTGTAGATATCAAGGGGGCAGTAACATTAGCGGTAGCATTTATCTCTGGCT
>DASVGC010000054.1:0-3212 GCA_036379735.1 Nitrososphaeraceae archaeon | reverse complement strand
CCAAATCCAAATCCTTCTTTTACCACATATCCTCTACTTCTCAAGTCTCTATAAACTAGAAATTTAGTAACTATTTCCTTATCATGTTTTAATGCCTGTTTTAGTAAACTGCCAAAGTTATCAATACTGCCGTTTGTAATGACCAGTTTGTTGAGGTAAAGTAGGTAAAGAGCTTCGTAAGTCTCTAGAAAATAATCTTTGTCTTCTTTGTCTCCATATCCTTTATTTCGAAGCTGATCTTGAGATCTTGTGTCAACAATCTTTATCAAACCTTTTTTTGTCAGTATACCCTCAATGACGTTTTGGAATTCATTGTTTTGATCTGCTTCTGAAGACATAACGATTAAATCACTCTGAAAGAGGGATTTAAGTATTAAAACAAGCGATGAATTATGAAAGGTGTTAATTATCGAGAAACAAGGGGAATGCCGTATGTTAGGAGAGAGTATATTTCTGGAAAACCTCAATTAAAAATTGCAAGGTTTTCATCGGGCCAATCCAAACAAGATTATGATTACAAACTTGAACTAATTGTTAGTGAAAAAATCCAAATTAGACATAACGCGTTAGAAGCTGCAAGGCTTGCGGCTAACAAAGCAATGGCTCAGGCTGGTGACTTGAGTTTCTTTTCCCGACTTACAGTTTATCCTCATCTAGTTTTACGTGAAAATAAGATGATTGCAACTGCTGGAGCGGATAGACTTCAGGAAGGAATGAGAAGAGCATTTGGTAAGGCTACTGGTCTTGCTGCGAGAGTAAAGCCAGAACAATCAATATTTGAGGCATATGTTGCAAAGGAAAATTTAGAGCTTGCCAAACGTGGATTTAAAGTTGCATCAAGTAAATTAGGTTGTCCAACAAGTGTAAGAATAACTGAACTAAGTGACAAATCCAAAAAAGAATAACCAGTACTAAAATTTACAGGAAATCCTTGAATGCGTTATTATGAGATTTAAATGGCTTCAATTGACTCTAGAGTTCCTGACTTTGGTAAATGTTCTGAAATCAAATCTTGTTGACTGGACACTTCAATAGGGAAAAGCAATTATATCCTTTAAGAGAAGTAGTAATATGGCAAGTATGAAAAAAGACTTTATTGTTGCACGCATAGAAGCTGCACAGGATGGAAGTCCATACGTATACGTTGGTTTTAGTGATCCAAACGATTACAAAAATGACAAACCGATGAATCCATTTGGCTCAAACGTTATGGCATTCTCGTCTCCAGAAGATATGATGAAGAATCTCCCAAAGGCAATGGGAAATATTTCAAGAATGATGACTGGTGGAGGCGGTAGTGATTCTCCAACATTTAAGATAAGTGTTAGAGAGTATGAAGATATAGGAATAAGAGTGGGAGACAAAGTCACAATTGAAATCCGAAAAGCAGACGATAATCTTTACACATAATCTAGATAAAAGATAGCATATTATTTTAGCAGCCTTGGTAGTAGGGAGAAAAGTTTATCCTACTATCATTTAAGATTCTTAATTGTAAATACTTGCTCAGATCCATATCAGACCTCGATGATATTCAATATTACGGAAAAAAAGTTCTAGTTAGAGTTGACTTTAACGTAGCTGTTAACAACGGTTCAGTTGCTGAAGACTACAGAATAAGAAGTGCAATTCCAACGATTGAATATCTTGTGAAAAGAGGAGCTAAGGTAATCCTAGCTTCGCATTTAGGCAGACCTACATTGCGCGATAATAATAATTCTCTTGCACCCGTAGCTACTAGATTGAAGGAAATACTCAATAGGAAGGTGGACTTTGTAGAAGATTGCATAGGCACTCAAGTAATTAGCAAGATAGAAAAACTTGGACTTGGGAACATATTGCTTTTGGAGAACTTGAGGTATTATCCTGAAGAGCAAAACAACGATCCTGAGTTTTCAAATTCTATATCATCCTTGGCTGATATATACGTCAATGATGCATTTAGTACCTCCCATAGAAAACACGCTTCTACCTATGGAGCAGTAAGAAATTTTGATAACCGTTTAGCTGGCTTTAGTTTAAAAAAAGAGATAGAATATCTGTCCATGATAAGATACAACCCAAGAAAGCCATTTACGTTGGTAGTAGGCGGCTCCAAGATAAAGGATAAAATTGGGGCTCTGGAAAATTTACTTCCAAAGGCAGACAAATTACTGGTAGGAGGGGGTGCAGCCTATACATTTCTTAAGGCAAAGGGATTTAACATTGGCAACTCGTTATTCGATGAGGAACATTTTGACTGGGTGAAGAACGCACTTTCTTCTTATGGTGAGAAGATATTACTTCCAGTAGATCATGTTGTTTCTTCCGAAGAGAACTCATTTTCTACTGTAACTGGTGATATCCCAAATGGGATGAGTGGATTTGATATCGGTATCGAAACTTCTAGGATTTATTCTTCAGAAATAGGTGGAAATGGCTTTGGTACTATTTTTTGGAATGGACCTATGGGGTTGTTTGAAGTAGGACAATTTGCGAACGGAACTATGAATGTAGCCAGGAGTATGGCTCTTGCATTTTGGAGAGGAGCTATGACGCTTGTCGGTGGTGGAGACACAATTGCAGCCCTGAAAAAATCAGGCGTATCAGAAAGTGAAGTAACTCATCTGTCTACTGGAGGTGGGGCGACATTGAGATTTTTGGCAGGCGACAAAATGCCAGGGATTGAAGCTCTTGAACAGGTAAGTTAGTTAAGAGATATGTAATTTTATTGAATCAAGGTATGATACTTCATTATTTTCTGCCCCAATCATTATAGTATAATCGCCTACTGCAAGATCATTTGAAGGTGTAACTAAAAATGTAATATTCTTTGTCTCGCCTGGATTCATTGAAAAGGATTCCTGGCTAAATGAAGATGTTGAATTGCCAAAGCTTCCAGTTTTGGTGAATGTCGATGATGCTATCATCTTGATATTGACTTTATCGTTGGCTGAAATAACAAGAGGGATTTCAATAGTCTCGCCTTTCTTTGCAGCAAACTCCGTAGAGCTAGTATCTACAACAAATGGGAGAGATTTTGAACCATCTAACATGCCTAGTTTATTTTCTGTCCATTCTGAGAACCATATTTGGTTATTTTTTCCTATCGAAAACTGAAGAGTATTAGAAATCCCCGGAGGCATGAACTTATTTTGAGTAGGTATCCTATATTCAACAAGTGTCCCATCTGTATTGTTGAATCTTGCAAGCTTGTTACCAACATGTTCGTT
>DASVGC010000053.1:0-2274 GCA_036379735.1 Nitrososphaeraceae archaeon | reverse complement strand
TCTGCAAAATATAAATAGATGATAGTATTATTCCCGTTCCACTCTAATTTTGGATTACGTTAAAGGCTGAAATGTTTTAGAAGTTAAAAATAATTAACAAGTTGCAAATGTATTTTATACCTTAAACAACGTAATTAAAGTAGATACTAATGAAAAAATTCTTTCCTCGTTACTTATTTTATTTGTTTGAAACAAAAATTGATCTATCATTTTATCAAATGATACATCAGATTTGATAATTTGTAATAAGCCAAATTATTGAGTGCTAAAAAGGATTACAGATAGGCACTTCTTCCATTTTATGCTGATTTTTCCTTATCATTTCGGTTATCTTTCTTATCTTTCTCTTGCTAATATTACAATTCTGTAGATCATGTCTTTGATAAGATTCCAATATTCTATCGATCTCGTGGTAGGGTAGGCCGATTTCTTTTTCTGCAAGTTGACCATTCCAAAAACGCGGGCTACTTTTTTGGTTGATAATGTTTTCGGGCAAACCCAGATGACTTGCCAAGACTTTAACCTGGCTCTTGTACAATTCTCCAATAGGAAATATATCTGCTCCAGAATCACCGAACTTGGTAAAATAACCTAACATAAGTTCACTCTTGTCTGCCGTTCCTAACACTAACAAATTATTTGTTGCTGCATAATAGTAGAGCAATGCCATTCTGAGTCTTGCTGAAAAGTTTCCTGATGGTAATCTTTCTTGCCGTAATGATGTTAAGAGAATCTTTTTTCCCTTATTGATCTGGATTTCCTTAAATTTAATTTTGGAACTCCTTGCTAGGTACCGAACATTCTGTACATCCATCTTAGGTGCTATACCTTTTTCAGGCAAGAACAGACCATGTACCCTTCTGTTTCCTATGGCTTTTGCAGCTAATACAAGGCATACAGAAGAATCAATGCCGCCGCTGAGTCCTATAACAACACCCTTTTTCTTTCTTGACTTGACTTGATACGATATAAAATCGGTTATCTTATCGGTAACGTTTCTGTAATTCTCTAAAAGAAAATTGTGGGATTCGTTGGACATTTGTTGCTTGGTAATTCATTTCTTTTATAGTGTTGCCATGGCCTTCTGTTTGAGGTTTTTATCAAAACCTGGTGCATATTCTTCGGGTGCTTCTGGCATCTGTGGAATATCAAAGCCTACTGGGATACCATCCAGCGCCTCCAATTCGCCGTCGTCAAATGGGGAAGAACCAGTAAATATTTCCGAGAGACCAGACGTTTCAATAGAAAAAGTCCACTGTTGATTATGAAGATTCCTCTCTTCTAGTTTCTTAACTTCAGGCATTTTTGAACTGTCTGTCTGGGGTATTGGTAAGGTCTTATTCCATTCCACTCCAAGTGATTCTAACGCTTTTGCAAATACCTTCTCATGCGCCAAATCCCTGACTATAATATATGAAACTCTCGCACGAAATGACTTATTGTCACTCATGGCATAAAGGCTGCATTTCTGAAGTCTTCCAGTGCACTCAAGCATGAGGTTGTATAATAAATCTAAAACAAGGTTTCCACTATTATACACATATGAACCTGACCATGGGTTATCTGTGGAATCTATGGGCATGGCGCCTTGCGCACCTACCAGAAAATGATGAATATTGCCAGCCTGAAGTGCAATTTCCAAGGGCAATTTATTGGGAGGTTGGGATTCTGTAGAACCTTCTAGTAACATTCCAATAGTTGTGGAGATCAATTCAACATGGCCTATCTCTTCGGATGCTACACTCTTGATTAAATCTTGATAAGGTTTTGCCTTTCCCCTAAAATTAAAATTCTGGAATAAATATTGCATCATGGTTCTCATTTCTCCAAACTGACCGCCTAGTCCTTCTTGGAGAGCATTTGCCGCAAGATTGTCGGGCTTATCCCTTGGTAAATCGTTTGCAAGTTTATTTACTGAAATAAACATACCCATAAGAGTAGTACAAAGTTTATCTAGATTGATTATTCCATTTATTATTTCACAACTTTTATGGAGGTTTACTAAAACAAGATTCGATGAACATATCCAATTAGTCTTTATAAGTTCAATTACCCATGATCATTCTGAAATGTTCAGCAATTAATCCTTACTCGTTTTAGGAAATTATTGACAACTAAACACATAGGTGATATGATATGATGCCCTAATTCTCATTTAATATAAAGTCAGATGATAGATTTGCAGATTGTAGATTCGGCAGTCTTATACCGACACATTCTACTACATTTGCGGATTCCCCCTGCAACTGTGTGAACTCATTTAAAAATTTTGTT
>DASVGC010000052.1:0-3063 GCA_036379735.1 Nitrososphaeraceae archaeon | reverse complement strand
AGCAGGTCCACTTAATGCTTGGTTTCCAATTATTGGGCTAACTGCTATTACCTTTTTCTTTTTCGATTCAAGTTCCTTTCGGATTGAAGGTATTGAAGTAATTGGCCCAATGCTTGAAATTGGATTTCCAGGAGCAATAATTATCCTGTCTGAATTTTTGATGGCATCAAGTACTTTGGGATTTGGTATTGCTTTTTCGATCCCCTCATATCTTATATTCAGTATGTCTAATTCGGCGTGATTTTTGACCCAATATTCTTGAATGTGCATTTCACCAATCGAGGTTTCTATCCTAGTTTCAAAATGATAGTCTGAAGCGGGTAGTACGACTGTTGGAATTGAAAATTTTTTTCGTATCCAATCTGTAATCCAAGAAAGTGATTTTCCTTCGTTAAGGAAGCGGGTTCTTATGATGTGAAGTGCTAGATCTTTGTCTCCGATTTTGAACCAATAATCCTGTCCAAGTCTCTTCATTTGTTCCAAAAATACAAAAGTATCATCTTTTACACCCCATCCTTTAGATTTGTCTAAATGACCGGAGAGACCGTAGACTACTGTATCTATGTCAGGGCATATGTAGAGTCCATGTAGCCAAATGTTGTCTGCGATATTTGAGACAACTATCAAATCTTCAGTGGTCTTCGACAATCCTCGAGCCAATTTTACTGACCCTGTCCCTCCCGCTATGAGTGTAATCAAAATAAAAGAACAATAGTTGATCCACAACTTTTTTAAATTTTCCGAAATAGGTGACTCAAATCTTAAAAAACAGGTCAAAAGGAAACCTAAGTTAATTCCAAACCATCATTATGGTAGAAGATGACGTATTAGACAAAGATTATAAACAGGTTGAATTAGTCTCTACCCTGTGAATAGTTTCAGGATCATTATGGTTATTTTTTTGATAACATTCACAGTTAGTTCCTTTATCTCGAATTCTTATGCCGTTCAAATGACGGTAGTTTTGTCTCCAAAACAAAATCAAGCTGAACCATTATTTACCGCTAATCGTTTTATTACAATAGAATATGACCCAGCAAGTGAACTTGCAAAGAAATATGCAACAGTCAATGACGTCGTCAGATTCCAAGCGAATGCCTCCACACCAGGAATGGCAGAATTAATTTCAGGAATTAATAGGGACATCTTTACAGAAAAGCAAAGTCCTATCCTTATTCAAAACGCAACAATCGATTACACAGGAACATTAAGGGGAAGTAGTGACAGATTAATCATGTCATACAAGGTAGTCTTTACACCAAGTATTACTGGAATTACACTCCCAAGCAATAGTTCAGAATCAGGAGGAGATCTCGTGGATTTAGATTGGAGAGGGTTTTATACAAACAGGCCCCTGGAATTACAAGTACCTAACCTTGGTAATGTTAGTATTAATTATCCAATAAGTTTACTTCAAGTCAAGTTTCCTGAATTAGCACAACAATTGAACTCAAGTGAGGCAGGCCAGATATTTAATACGGCATTGTTTAATTTTGAGAAAATTGCAACGCCCATGGAGCGTTGGCATTTCTTGTTTGACCCAACTGGTAGCCAGGCATCAACGGCCGGTTCTGGATACCAGGAATTGGGAGGTGCACGTGTAGTTTCAATATTCTCATTAGGGGAAAGTAGTTTTAGAGAAGGTGTTATGGAGGCAGAAGAATCAGATGCCTCAGCAGTTGCCGATGGCGTAAATGTAAATATCCATTCCACTACACCTCCACCGAGCGGTCAAATACAAATTGCTGGCTTTGCAACCGTAACTAAAAATGGAAACTCTGAAATTGCATTTGTCAGAGAAAATGCTCCAGAAGGAACTACAACGGCAACCGGCGGATTTCCATTACAGGTACTTTTAATCCTGGCAGGTATGATGGCAGCTGTATCAGTATTTGTCCTGTGGAAAGCAAGAAAGTAAAAGTAAAACACTCACTTGATACACTCTATTATCTTCCACTGTGTAATGTGATTCAATCAAGATTCAAGTTGATATTGTGAAAATCAGGTATCTTTGTTTGGTAAATACTAAATCTTCTGAATCTTCTTTGTTGATAACTTTGAGAATTAGATTTGTACTTGTGGAAAATTAGTAAGTAGCCTGTCATATTTGGAAACTGCATTGCAAGAATTCAAAAACAAATGTGTTTGCTAGCTGTAACCCTCCTTTTGTTTTAAGTGGGATTCCACTGAGCGGTCAACCTGGGTTCATACAGGAATGTTAACCCCTTTTTGTCCTTGCTCCACTCAGGTCGGCGGTTTCATTCCAGTATTGACATCTTCAGGCTATTCGCCATCATCATCATCTTGATCAACTGGATATCCTTTCTGTTCCGTAGCCAGGTGTCTCCACCTAATTATCGCTAATTTGAGTGCCTGTTATGAGGGAGGAGTTTCCTCTCTTTCGAGTAACCCACACGCTAGCTAACACAATAAGAGTTAGGGTCAAGACTACAAAAATCTTTGTTAACTCATACTGAAAAAATGATATGAGTTGTCTTAACTCTACTAATTTTTTTTCTTTATTTGTTCAGACACGTAGGCTGATATCATAGAATTCTAATAAAAATGACTTTTATTGATAATGATCAAAAGCCCTTTCTTCATTTATTTTTCCATTCCAAAGAGGAACGGAGGCACAGTCTTTACACTCTAAATAAACATCAGTTCCAACCTGATTAGACAATACTTTATTTCTCTGAGTAGCAATTATTCTACGCTTTCCGCAAATACTGCATGTTGAGAAAGTTCCTACAAGACTCATTTTTCTAATTATGCTCAACTTTTCAGTACGATTAATTGTCTTAAAACCTTTTTTATTATTAGTATAAACTTGATTCTACACCCTTTTTACCAATCAGCAATTCAATTCATAACTTCTATTTGCTTCTCTGTCAACATAGACTTTAATTCATAAAATCTCTATTTTGAGTCTCAATCTGTTATTATCTTCACCAATGCACCTTAAATTTTCTTTTTCACTATGTTACTGTTATGACACGAATATCTTGATAATCATGAACCAAATTGCTTTACTAACAGGTCTCTCTTCTTACTTATTTGGAA
>DASVGC010000051.1:0-5378 GCA_036379735.1 Nitrososphaeraceae archaeon | reverse complement strand
TTCCAACAGCTCTTCGAGGTCATTTACTTTGACAACTATTTTTGGTTGGCCTTCCTCAAACCAATTTTTCAACCACAATTTGTGTGATTTTCTGGACTCCTCGACTCCCAAAACTGCCGCATGGCCAACTTGAGATGCTATTTTTCCAGTACCCATTCGGAGATCTTTTCTAACAACTATGACTTGTTTGAATTCCACTACAGGTTAGTTAATAAAATGATGAAATAATTGTTTCTTTACAGGGTATGGAATACTGCGATGTACTAATTGCGGGTGGGAGCGTAGCAGGTCTTGCAACCGCCAGAGAATGTTCTTCAAATGGACCGTCTACAATAGTAATCGAAGAGGATCATGAAATTGGAACGCCCGAACATTGTGGCGGGATGGTAAGCCTTGGCGGTTTGCAAAAATTAGGTCTTATAGTTGACTCTAATAACTTTCAAAATGCCGTCTCTATGGCAAGGATTAGTTCGAAATCCTCTAGTTTTGAATTACCCGCCGAAAAACAGAACGTAATAGTAGTGGATCGTAGGGGACTGGACAAACAGATTGCCAAACAGGCACAAAGCGCGGGTGCGGAAATACGAACCAGATGTTCATTTAAAAGTATCTCCAAGAATCAATCCACATATGTTGTAAAGACTTCAGACGGCGAAATTGAATGCAAGTACTTTGTGGACGCAAAAGGGTTAAGTTCTCTGAAGGATGCCACTAATAATGGAATTTTAGCTTCTGCTCAATTTGAAATATATGCAAATTGGATTGATGGTAAGACTGTAGAAGTACTTTTTGACGCTGAAAAATACCCGGGCTTTTTTGTCTGGATAATTCCTACTGGTGAAGGTAAAGGCAAGATAGGGGTTGCAGGAAAAGGAATTAACACGTTAGTTACATTAAATGATTTCATTAACTCTAGAGGAGATAAATATTCGGTAATCAGGAAAATATTTGCACCCATTTGGATTGGAGGACCAAGACCGCCATTCATTAAGGAAAGAGTAATTGCCGTTGGTGATGCAGCAGGCCAGACTAAACCAACTACGGCGGGAGGTATTTTTAGTTGTGGGATGGCTGGTATCCTGGCAGGTAAAGCAATTTCAAAGGCAATATCAAGCAAGGATGATGGATTCTTGTATGACTATGAAAAAGCATGGAAATCTATGTTTTGGAAGGAATTCAACTCTATGTTACTTGCGAGGAAGGTATTGGAAAGATTGGATAACAAGTCCATTGATTCAATTTTCTCGTCAATATCGAAAATGGCAATTAGTCAGGTGTCCAATTTTTCGGATTTTGATTTTCATTCTAGTGCCCTTGATCTTTTTCTAAAGTCAAAGATAGCTACCAATCTGGCCAAAATATTAATTGGTAATGAATTTCGAAGAGTTTTCAGTACCAATAAGGATATTTAGAGATGCGTGGATGTAACCTGCGGTCTAAATTTGAGACAGACATTATTGCACTCAAGCAAGATATAAATTCGGATAAATGTTTGTGCTCTCTGTGTCAAAATCATTACAATTACCAGTTTGCACTTCTTGTAACCGACCAATAATCGCAAATGACGAATGTGTGAAATACTACTGTCCTAATTGTGGATATGTATTAATTTGGAGATGTCAAAGTTGCAGACAGTTTGCTAGGTCATACAAATGCATAGGATGCGGATTTGAAGGTCCATAATTATGAGCAAATTAGTTGCCAGAATCAAGATACTTCCTTCCGAATCAGATTCGGATATAGATTCAATCCCTAAAATTCTAAAAGAAACGCTTCCAGAAGGATTCAAACTACTAGCACATAAGAAAGAACCAATTGCTTTTGGGTTGTATTCGGTTTTAGGAGATTTTACTCTAGATGACGCCGAGGGTCAAATGGAATTATTGGAAGAATCAATAAGAAAGGTAGAAGCAGTTGGCGAAATAGAAGTAATTAACGTTAGCAGACAATCAGTCAACATAAAATAGAATTTTAGTTATCTTTCCTTATTTTCATTAAGAATGTAAACCTACGGCAAGGAATTCTCAAAATCGATAATAGTAAAGAGAATCAAATGCCAGCGAAATAAATATAACAACTAGATATGGCGCAGTTATCTTGTATGCCTTCCATGCAAAGTCAGGAGAGGGGTCCTTTGTCAACTTATAATGGTAAATAAGCATCAACGAACCAGAAATCGCTGCAGTAATAAAATATAATGCTCCTAAACCCAGAAGATACAAAGATAACGAATATGGTAACAGGATTGCAGTGTTTGCAAAAATATACCCTGCTGTTTTTTCATTGCCTATAAGAACTGGTAACATTGGAACCTTTACACTTGCATACTCTTCCCTTGATTTTATAGCAAAAGACCAAAAATGAGGTGGAGTCCATAAGAATACTAACCATCCTATTAGAAAGCCCAAGATATCCATAGAACCTGTGGTAGTAGCCCATCCTGCCATAGATGCTGCACTACCAGCGAAACCACCAACCACAATATTGGACACATTGGAGCGTTTTAGCCATAACGTGTAAACAAATACGTAAAAAAATATTCCCAGTGCAATCATACCCATTGCCATCAAATTCAAAGTCAAGTATGAAATGATGACTGAGCTGGCACACAATATGATACCGTAAATAAGTACGTTTTTAGGTTCTAATCTTCCCGCCGGGATTGGTCTTTTTACTGTTCTAGACATGATTTTATCAATATCTCTATCAAAATAATGGTTCAATGCGCTTGAGCCCATCGAAGCCAAACAACCACATATTCCCAGAAACAACAGATGAATTGATGAAATGTCCCACGAAGTTAGAGGGGTTGAATCAAATCTGGTAGCAGCCAGAGAACTTGTTATTGCTGTAACAACCAGTACTACCACTATTCTTGGCTTTGATACTTCGATATAGTCAGATAACATTCACAGCTAATTTATTGTCTTATTTGTAGCATTTAACTCATTCGCTGTTCCTTTAAAATCAAGTTTACAAAAGTTCTCTTACTAGTTTCCGGGCAACGGTTGAAATAAGTTATGATAGATAAATTACACT
Organism: Nitrososphaeraceae archaeon; assembly: GCA_036379735.1. Lineage (GTDB taxonomy): Archaea > Thermoproteota > Nitrososphaeria > Nitrososphaerales > Nitrososphaeraceae > TA-21. The sequence continues at coordinate 2,339 of DASVGC010000051.1, read as the reverse complement.
TCTAAAATTCTGTCCACAGTATAGCCATTGGGAGTCTTGATATGGTATTTGTCTGAATTATTTGAATCAACGAAATTCAATGTAATTTATAAACCAGTTAATTACTATCCAAATAAGATCATGGGAAGAAGAAAAAGCACTTCAAGACCACATAAGAGTAGAAGAACAGTAGAGGGTAGATGCCCAAAATGCACTACAATTGTCAGATTTAATGTAAGTGGATCCGTCGGAAACGAAATCTATGAATGCATTGGTTGCAGGTCCAAATTCCATATCGACGAATTATAGACAAGACAATATTCAGATAAGAATTTAATGCATTAACAACTCTATAGATCGAAATGGATTCTAAGATTGATTATACAGATAATGTCTATCTTTACAGTAGCGGGATGTCTTCAGAACTTGTGGAAAGAAGCAAAGTCGTGTTAAATGAACACGGTGTTGATCCCAATGATATCATAATCATTGAATCTCCAGAGGGGGTTCCAGAAGGATCTATCATGATTACCATATGGCCACACTATCTATCCGTGGCAAGGGTAAAGAGAGTGAGGGAAGGATCTATATATGCTCCACAGTTATTCAATATTGATATTTGATATTTTTGATCCGAATGTGAAAGTCTAAAGAAAGATTATTGTTACCAAATGGGAATTATATTACATTTGAACTACATGTTACTAGTTTAATTACTAAAAATAGAAACAAGAGATAAAGTAAATACTAAAAAGTAATATCACTCAATATGCGTTCTTACCATTTCATCTATCCTACTTTTCGATACTGAACCAATGATATTATTAACGGCTTGACCTCTCTTGAATAGTATCAATGTTGGTATACTGGATATTCCAAACTGACTTGAAATATTTGGGTTTTCATCAACATTTACTTTACCTACAACTAATTTCCCTATGTACTCTTTACCAACTTGATCAATTATAGGAGACATCATTCTGCAAGGTCCACACCAAGGAGCCCAAAAATCAACTAGAAGTAGTGGATATTTGTTTATGGTCTGAGTAAAATTGGAGTCGTCAAGATCTAGTGGTTCTTTGATATTTTTTAAGAGTTCCTTTTCATTTATTATTTGTTGTAACTTTTTCATTCTTTTTTCGTTAATGATTCTTAATTCTTCGTCTTCCAATTTACTTTATGTTAACAAGAGACCATATATTGGCTTATTATGTTTTTTGATTCGTAGATTTCCATGCCGATATCTAATTATCTGAGATAGGTCAAAAATAATTCAGAGCTTGTCCGAAAAAGTAGATGATGGTAATGAAGAAAATTCCGAAGTTACTGACAGTCGAGTATATGATAATGACACTGATGACAGTGTCGTTGAGGAAGCAGAGAATTCCGAAGTTACTGACAGTGGAGAATCGAGGAGAGAAATAGAATTCTTGAATGCTGAACTGCAAAAGGAAAGAGAGGTATCTGAAAAGAATTTGTCAAAACTTAGGTACCTTATGGCAGATTTTGACAACTATCGCAAACAAATGCAAAAACAGGTGGAATCAAAGATCGAAGAAAACAGAGGTCAACTTTTCATGAAAATCATAAAGATTTATGATGACTGTGTGTTAGCACTTGAAGCTTTAAAAAATGACCAATATGATTCAACTGTGATTGGTGGAATCCAAGGAATAATGACCAATTTTGAGAGTTTCATGAAAGATGAGGGCATGGTAGAAATAGAAACCATGAACACACCATTTGATCCAAACGTGCATGATGCTATTGGATTTGTAACTAATGATTTGGCACCCGATAATACAATAGTGGAAGTAGTAAGGAAGGGATACCTGCTTAACAATAAAGTTTTAAGACCTTCTTCCGTCATTTTATCCAAACGAACAGTTACAAATAAAGATATCAATGAAAGAGATAAGGAGTAGTGAGTAAATATTATGGGTAAAATTATTGGGATAGACCTTGGAACAAGCAATTCTGCAGCATCTGTGATGATCGGTGGAAAGCCTACAATAATCCAAGCCGCTGAAGGAACATCGGTTGGTGGAAAAGCCTTTCCGTCATATGTTGCCTTCACTAAAGATGGTCAGTTGCTAGTTGGCGAGCCTGCACGAAGGCAGATGGTAACAAACCCTGAAGGGACAGTCATTGCTGCAAAGCGCAAGATGGGTACTGATTTTAAATTTAAAGTCTATGACAAGGAGTATACACCACAGCAGATTTCATCCTTGATTCTGCAAAAAATAAAAAGAGACTCTGAAGCCTACATTGGTGAAACTGTAGACAAGGCCGTGATAACGGTCCCGGCATACTTCAATGATAATCAAAGACAGGCAACGAAAGATGCAGGAGAAATCGCA
>DASVGC010000050.1:0-2982 GCA_036379735.1 Nitrososphaeraceae archaeon | reverse complement strand
AGGCTATGTTGGTTGGAAATGTTAAAGAAATTGGTCTTAGAAAATCTTCCAATGGAGTTATACAAATAACAATAAAAGTTAATAATACTAAAGTAATATCTGAAGATCAAACCAGTAATAAAAATGATGAAATAACATGGTCAAATATTTCTAAAATCGGTGATATAGTTCTCATTTCTCATCATCAAAATATTAAATTAGAAGTAAATAATGCAAATAATCAGACAAAACCTAAAATATGTAGTTCGTGTATGAATCAAAATGAATCAGACGCAGTTTACTGTGAAGATTGTGGCAAAAAATTGAGTTGATTTAATTTAATTTAAACATATTTTATTCTCGAAGTCCTATCCTTACATCAACTGCTCTTACTCCTTTGCCCTTTTCTAACACTAGCAAAGGATTCATATCAAATTCCTCTATCTCTGGAAAGTCAGTTACTAATTGGGATAAGCGTTGTAAACTTTCTTCTATCCCTTCTAAATCCGATGGCTCTTCTCCTCTTGCTCCTTTTAAAAGTTTGATAGTTTTTATAGATTCTATCATTTCTTTAGCATCTTGACCATTTATTGGTGCCAATCTAAATACAACGTCTTTAAGTATTTCAACATAAATTCCCCCGAGCCCAAACATGATCAACGGCCCAAACAACGGATCTCTTTTTGAACCCAAAATCGTCTCTTTTGCTGACTCTATCATTTCTTGTACCAAAACTCCTTTTATAGTGGCATCAGGATTATAAGTCTTAACGTTCGCTAATATATCATTAAATGCTTTTCTAGCTTGATCTTGATTTCTTATTCCAACTTTAACCCCCCCTGACTCAGATTTATGTACAATTTCTGGTGATACAATCTTCATTACAACTGGATAACCTATCTCGTTAGAGGATTTTATCGCCTCTTTTTCATTTGTTGCGAGAAAATTTTTTGGAGTTGAAAAGCCATATGCTTTAAGGATTTCATAACCTTCCTCTTCAAGCAAATTTCTTCGATTTTCTTTTTTTACTCTATCGAAGACATTTTTTACTCTCATCTTGTCTACTTGAAATTCTTTGGGAAGTGAATCATCTCTCTCTAACCATCGACTATAACGAAACATAGCTTCCAATGTTCTTATAGCTGGTTCGGCATACATAAAATGTGGAATATCACCATCAGAAAGAATCTTTTTATTTTCTGTCCCTTCTGCTAAACCCATTAATGCGGCCAACATAGTTTTTCCGGAATTATTTGATGTCTTTATGATCGTTTTTGCTAAATCATTATAATCTAATGTGGCTGAAGGAGTACACATAGTAACTATTGCGCTAACATCTTTATGAGTTAGTACCTCAGTTAAGACTCTCTCAAACCTATTAAAATCTGCGTCTCCAACGATATCTACGGGATTTCTTGCAGATCCATGCGGTGGTATTATTTTTGCAATTTCTGACTTTGATGAAGAAATATCTGCCATTCTCAGTCCATATTTTGAACATGAATCGGTTGATATGATCGCAGGTCCTCCTGCATTAGAGACTATTACTACTCCACCCTCAGCAGGTGGTATCGGCTGCTTTGAAAATGCAGTAGACATTTCAAATAATTCTTGCATTGTATCTACTCGTATCACCCCAGATTGCCTAAATAATGCATCATAAGTTTCATCTGAACCCATCAAAGCACCTGTGTGAGACATGGCAGCCTTTGCACCCTCTGGTGTCCGACCCGCTTTTAGAACAAGAATTGGTTTTTTCTTCTCTTTTGTTATCTTTTTTGCTATTTTCATAAATTTTCTTCCATCATGTATGTCTTCAAGGTACATAACAATCACCTTTGTTTCCTCATCATCAGCTAATAATTCTAAAATATCATTTTCATCCATGTCAACCTTATTTCCCATACTAATCACTTTTGAAAATCCAATTCCTTGTGCAATAGCATCTTCAACTGTAGCAGCACAAATTGCTCCACTTTGTGATACCAATGCTATTCCACCAGACTCTGGAGTAATCTTTAAAAATGTCGCATTCATCATGTTACTTTTCGATAGACTCATTATCCCTAAACAATTCGGACCTATTATTCGAGTTCCATATTTTTCTCCAATTTCTCCAATTTCCCTCTCAAGTTTAGCTCCATTTTCGTCTACCTCTTTGAATCCTGCTGAAACTATTATTGCAGCCTTAATTTTCTTCTTTCCTACTTCTTCCATAACTTGTGAAACTATCTTGTTAGGTGTGGCAATAACCGCCAAATCAATATTTTCTGGAACATCTAAAACACTTTTGTAAGCAGTTATTCCCAATACACTTGGGTTTGATGGAGTGATAGGAAAAATTTTACCACTATAACCATTTACAATATTTGAAAATATTGCTTTCCCTACACCTGGTTTTTCAGAGGCACCTATTACTGCAATAGAATTAGGATTAAAAAATATATTCTTCGGAACAGATGATGATATCATCAATACCGTTTCACTAAATCACGGTTATATTTATTCCTCTTATTATCTAGTATTATCTAGTTATTATATTATGATACATTATTTTCCTTATATTCAATACAATTTGAAAGTTAAAATTGTAGACATGGAGCTTTAAATCGATGGGAAACGTAATAGAAAATTATATAGATTCTCATATCAACGAAATGGTTTTAGATCTACAGACTTTAATCAGAATACCAAGTGTTTCTGCTAGAAATCAAAATCTTATAGAATGTGCAGAAATGATCTACAAGTTGATGACAAACGCCGGAATAAATTCGGAAATTCTGTACCTTGATGATGAAAAAAATATACCTCCTATTGTTTTTGGAGAATTACTATCTAAAAAAAATCCTAATGGAAAAACACTGCTATTTTATAACCATTATGATGTTCAACCTGAAGACCCACTAAATCAATGGAATTTTCCTCCTTTTAGTGGTCAAATCTCTGGTAATTTTGTTTATGGGCGTGGTGCATCTGATGACAAAGGAGAATTAATAACTAGAA
>DASVGC010000049.1:0-2210 GCA_036379735.1 Nitrososphaeraceae archaeon | reverse complement strand
TCATCTATTGATATTGACTCCCAATAAAATGAATATTTTGGATGAAGGGCAAGTTTCAAAGATTTACTAAGTTGAAATGCCTCTTTTATTGTAGGAATTTCTTTAAATGGATTATATGCTAGATCTATTAATCTCTGTCTTGTAGGTAACTTATTATTGAAAGGATTATCTTCATTTTCAAAGATTTTATTCAATTGGGATTTTAATTCTAACGCCCATAATTCTTCTACATAAGAAGCTGGCAGTAATTTTGCATTGTTTTCTAAAAAGTCACCATAACTAATTAGAATATCGCCTAAATACAAAATTTTTTCTACTCTTTTTTGGAGTTGCATTGCTTGTTCTATTGTAAAAACATATGTAACAGTTCCATCATCTAGTTTAACCAATGGAGGCTCCAATGAATCTACGAGGGCTATTGTAGATGCCTTTCCAGGCGTATCAATTTTAATCTGAGTTCCAACAACTACTGCATAATTTAATAAAACTGGAATAACAGGATGAATTCCAATGGTTGAAAAACCAGTATTATAACAACGACCATATCTTAATCTGAAACCACCAATCTTCTTTGACATTGACAACACAGGTCTTCCGGTTATTACTTCAGACATTCTGTGGTGGACTGTATCATCTTCAGTAACACCTTCTTTTTGTATAGCTCCTTTTAGATCTTTTAGCCAATCCCATCCCTCCAATCCTAAACTATCTATTAATTTTAATAATTTTCTACTTCTTCCTATCAGACCATCATTCATTACTCTGAGCGCTCCTCCTCGTACTCGATCTGTGTTTATTCTTTTCATACTTCTATGTCCAATTATTTCTACTGGATCGGTATCTACACCATCTAATTCAACTGGTAAATTGCCTATACATTTAATGACATCTTCATCTAATGTTTTAAATTGAAAATTACCAACTTCACGTTCATATATACGTAATTCCTCTACAAATCTTCCTGTTTCATCATCAAATGAATTTGCTTGATATTTTTCTAGACCTACTACTTTTCTAACATGATCGGCAATTAGCATTGTCAATGCTGCTTCTGTACCACCTGCTGATCTAATAGGTCCTGCAAATGATACAGAAAGATATTGACTACCATCAGCATTCATTTTAATTTGAACATCGGAAATTCCTTGTATTGGTGCAACTGTTACTGCTTCAGTAACAATTGCAAGACTTACACGTACGGCATTATCCAATCTGGTTGTGAGATCATCAGTACCATATTCTCCTAGTACAATTTCTTCTGAAATCTTTAATGCAGCTTTTTCCTTTGTTGTTTGTGATAATAAGATACGTAATCGTTCTGTGATATCAATATCGTGCATCTTTGCAACCCTGTCTGCTAAATCATAAACTATTTGTGATTCTATAGTTGTTGTTACATCTATTCCTTGATTACGAGCCTGAGCGGCTATATTATAAATATCATAGACCGATTCTAGAATAGATGTATGATAACTTTCGTAAAATGTTGGTCTTTTTAACTTTTTTAGTTCATGGATTGAGTTTTCATCTAAAAATGAAAAGGTATTATTCATTTTGTGATTGTTTGAACAATTTTGAATAATTTTTTCTCCCAGTTATCGTCATCTTCAATCATTGTTCCAACTACGATAATATCAGCACCAGCATCTGCGATGTTTTTTGCAATTTCTGGACTGCGGATACCACCTCCTACTATTAGGATTCCTTCATAGTATTTTTTAACTGCTGATACCATTTCAGGTGAGACATTCTGACTTGCACCTGAACCTGCTTCAAGATATAGGAATCTCATACCAAGATATTGAGCAGCAAGTGAGTACATGACAGCTAGATTTAATTTATTGAATGGAATTCCTTTAGCTTGTCCGATGAACCATGCAGTGGTTCCTTCTCCGATGATTAAATAACCTGTCGGTAAAGCTTCCAATCCAGATTTTTTGACCCCAATTGCACCTAATGCCTGTGCTCCAGTTATAAAATAGGGGTTTTCTGAATTCAAAAGTGACATGAACAATATTGCATCGGCATTCGGTGATATTCCTGTGATGTTACCAGGAAATAATATTACAGGAATTTTAATTGACGATTTTAATTTTGATATCACTTCGGATAATTCGATTTGATTACTAATTGATGAGCCACCAACTAGAATAGCTGAAGCGCCTAGTTGTTCAGCTTTTTTGGCAACAGTTAGCATATCAAGTGTATTA
>DASVGC010000048.1:0-5889 GCA_036379735.1 Nitrososphaeraceae archaeon | reverse complement strand
CCATCTCATGCGCGATTCCAGCTGTCTGAAGCCACTCCTCTCCGGAACATTTGCCCCTCACAATAATATCCCTGATGTCTTTGCTGAATATCTCCGCTCCTCCTCCTGGTAATGCATCGAGTCCTGCATCTTTTAGCCTCGAAAGTACTTCCTTAACTGAATTCTTGGTAATATGAGAAATAAAGTGAATCTCGGCCGGTGTGAGTGCCTTTACAGTTACTGATGGAAATTCCTTCTTGATTTCACTTATCATTTTTTCGTAGTAGTCTAGTCCCAGCTTGGGATGAAATCCTCCAACTATATGAAGCTCTGTTGCTTTCATCTGTTCTATCGCAATTTTTGCCCTTGCTAGAATCTGTTCGATTGTAAGAGTATAGGAATCAGATTCGGTTCCTTTTCTATAAAAGGCACAAAGAGGACAGCTTGCTGCGCAAACATTGGTATAATTCAGATAGTATGATGCTACAAAAGTTATATTGTTACCAGTTAGGTTTTTTTTTATCAAATTAGCAGCTGCGCCCAAGTTAAAGACATTTTCATTTTTCATTAATTCCATACCATCATTGAAGGACAATTCTTCTCCATGGATTACTTTTTCTAGCGCATTTGTACCTGCAATACTTAACAAATTGTTTAGATGATGTCGCCATCGGCTATAAAATCTTCACTTTTTGACACGTTTTGTAAAGAATAAATATCGATGACAATCGTCATGAAACTTATAGCTCATGAATTTCTTTGCACAAGAATTGATCCAGAAATCTGATGTGAGCGATATTTTCGATCAAGTATTGCAAGGTAAAAGAGTGGGTCTAAATGATTGTGTGCGTTTATTAAAATCTGATAATACCTATGCTTTAGGCATCATTGGTAATATCTTGAGAGAAAAACTCTTTGGAAAGATTGCCACATATGTTAACAATATCATTCTAAATTATACAAATGTATGCATAACTTATTGCAAATTTTGTGCCTTTTACAGAGCACCCGGTGATTCTGAGGGATATACTTTGTCTGTTGACGATGTTGTAAAGAGAGTCATGACAGCAAGGGATCAGTTTGGTATCAGTCAAGTTTTGATGCAAGGAGGTCACAATCCAGATCTCAGGATAGAGTATTACGAGCAGGCATTCAAAACCATGAAGGAAAAATGTCCAGATGTTGCTATTCATGGACTTTCTGCTTCTGAAATTGATACTATTTCCAAAATAGAAAGAAGCAGTACCAGAGAAGTGTTGTCTAGATTAAAAGAATCAGGATTGGACTCGTTACCAGGCGCAGGTGCTGAAATACTAGATGATGATGTAAAGTCTAGAATTAGTCCCTTGAAAATAAAAAGCGAAGAGTGGCTAAATATCATGAAACAAGCACACGAACTTGGTATAAAATCTTCGGCCACAATGATGTATGGTACGGGAGAAGATTATGAACAACGGGCAAGACATTTGATAAAAATTGCAGAATTACAGGAAAAAACGCACGGTTTTATGTCGTTCATTCCATGGAGTTTTGAACCGAATAATACAAAGATGCAGGAAGATGGGACGATAAAATATCCTTCAGGTGGGTTGGAGCTATTAAAAATGATTGCAATTTCTAGGATCGTTTATTCGGGGCTTATAGACCATCTTCAATCCTCTTGGCTTACAAATGGAATAGGAATGGCACAACTTGCTTTGACTTATGGCGCAGATGATTTTGGTGGTACGTTAATTGGTGAAGAAGTAGTTAGTGCTACTGGAGCTAGATCTACAGAATTATCGGCAGATAAAATCATCGCAGCGATTAAGCAAATTGGCTTTGATGCACATGAACGTAATAATTTCTACGAAACTATCCGTGTTCATTAGCCAGATTTATTGTACAATGTTGACATCAAATCTGCAAAAAAGAACATTTCAATCGTCAATTTCCCCATTCTGAAGAAATAGAGACCCTGATAACTTGACAATCATATTGATTATTAACGATAAATAATACAATTTTCTTAAAAAGATCCCAATTTTTTATCGAATTTCTTTTAATTGGAGTCGAATAGCAACAAGTACCTTTAAATGTCTATTATGAGAAAAATTGTTAACATGCCAGCTGGCATTGATGACCTTGCTATATACGTTCCAAAACTGTACATTGATTATAAGGATTTTGCTCAGGCAAGAGGTATTGATCCCCAAAAGTTAGAACATGGCATCGGGATTAAGAAGATGGCACTGGTTGATACAAATCAGGATGCCGCTTGTATGGCTTCAAATGCATGCCTGGAACTAATGAAGAAAAACAATTTGCACCCAAGCGATATCGGCAGATTATATGTAGCCACGGAATCAAGTATTGATGAATCAAAGGCACTGAACTCATTTGTTGTGGGTATGCTCGAACAGGTTTATGGAGATAGCAGTTTTGAACATGCGGGTGGTATTGAATGCAAATTCGCCTGTGTTAGTGGATCTTATGCAATTTATGACAACACCAATTGGATTAGGGCTGAAGAGCATAATGAAAAGGCGGCTATTGTAGTTGTTAGTGATATAGCGAAATACGACATCGGATCTGCAGGAGAATATACCCAGGGTGCGGGAGCAGTAGCGCTTTTGATAAAGGAGAATCCGAGATTATTGGCCTTGGATCCTAAGGTCACATCAACAATAATTAAAAACGAATATGACTTTTACAGACCTTTTGGAAAGGAAACTCCGCTTGTAAACGGGTTATACTCCAATTTATTATACTTAATCCAAGTTAGGAAGGCTTTTGACAGTTACAAGGAAAAGGCAATGAGAACTGGATTGATTGATGTTAAGGATGGGGAATCTATAACAGATTACATTGATCTGTTTACGGTGCATTTACCATATAGAAGAATGGGAGAAAAGGCACTAGCTTATTTGCTAAGACATGAATGGAGAACTCTTCCTAGATGGCAACATGTCATTAAGGAGATAGGTTTCAATGAACCTGTGCCCAACGACAGCAGAGGTACAATAGAATCCATTCTTGCGGACAAGGAATTCATGAAGGCAGATGAACAATTCAGGAAAGCATTCATGCAAACCTCATTCTACAACGAGGTATATGAGAAAAAGATGGCGAGTTCCCTTGAAGCCTCTAACATCATAGGGAACTTGTATACAGCATCAATGTATATGGGATTTAGAAGTTTACTCGAATATGAATATAAGAAGAATAACGATATTGAAGGTTGCAGGGTAGGTTTTGGCTCCTATGGAAGTGGTAGCAGTGCGATGGTTTTCACTGGAGTTATTCAACCAGGTTACAAAGAGATAGTAAAGAGTATGAATCTTGAAGTGGAGATTGGATCACGCAAGAAATTATCTATGGATGAGTATCAAGTATTACGTGAAAATCAACGAAATCTGAATGATTCTTACGCAAGAGCCAAAAATGAGTTTGTCCTGGTAAAAATTGGTGGTACTACTGCGGACAAAGCTGGTTTTAGAGAATATTGCTACTGTACTTAAGGTACAACCTTAAATACCATTTTTTCCTTTTTTAGAAAATCTAAAAGCTTCGTTGAATGCTTTTCATCCTCAAGTTCTAGACTTAGATATACACCAGCTGATCCTGCTGCTACGTTTGAGCTTAGGCGATCATGTTCAACCTGAACTATATTGACACTCAGCTCTGCTATTTTGTCTACAATACCTTTTAATGCTCCGGGCTTATCGGGCAACTGAATAAATATCTTGACTAATCTTCCCATTTGCATTAATCCTTTCGATACTATTTGACCTAATAGATACATGTCGATATTACCACCAGAAAGTATTGAAATAATATTTTGATTATTTTTTACCTTACCGCTAGAAAGAACATATGCCAAACTTGCCGCTCCCGCAGGTTCAACTACAACTTTCTCTCTTTCCATAAGAGTGAACATGGTCTCTACGATAGCAACATCATCTACAGTAACGACATCGTCCAGATATTTTGAACATATTTCGAATGTTAACTCACCTGGAGACTTTACTGAAATACCATCGGCAATAGTAAATCCGCCAGCGATATGACAAAGGCTGCCATTGTCCAGTGATTTTCTCATAGCTGGAAATTGGTTGGATTCAACTCCTATGATTTTGACATTAGGTCTTTTCGCCTTGATTGCTATCGATACTCCGGATGCAAGTCCACCGCCACCGAGTGGTAAATAAATAGTATCAATATCTTTCAAATCTTCCATTAATTCCAAACCAATAGTACCCTGACCTGCAATGACCACGGGATCATCAAATGCGTGTATTATAGAATATCCATATTCCTTTGCCAACAAATCAGCCTTCTTCCAAGATTCATCGTAAGTGTCTCCAGAGAGAATGACATTCGCGCCATAAGAACGCGTAGCAGCCACCTTTGCAGGAGATGCATTTTTTGGCATAACAATATTGCATTTTATATTTCTCTTCAAAGCAGCATAAGCAACTCCTTGTGCATGATTTCCGGCTGATGCTGCGATTACTCCTGCTTTGCATTGCTCATCAGTAAGTGAGTTAATTTTTGAATAAGCTCCTCTTACTTTGAAAGATCCAGTTTTCTGAAATGATTCATATTTCAAAAAGATATTGGTGTGCGCAGATTTTGAAAATGTGTTTGACTTTAATAATGGCGTCCTTTTTACATGTGTCTTGTCCATTAGTTTCTGGGCCCTGACTATTTCGTCTACCGAAGGAATTTTACCCTTCAAATACATCTTGCTATGATTGTCCAATCAAATAAGCATTATTCAACCAACATTATGAATTTTGTTTTATTGCGATATAGTTTGTGCCTATTATCTCTGGTTGCGCAATGCCGAACTAATTTCTTTAAAAAGTTCACCAATCTTATTCTTTGTGGGGGGTTTCATGCGCGAAAAATCTACAGTTTTACTAGAGCTTTTTTTTGCTTTTGCATCGGCATTGGGTTCGATATCAAAATAGACTACTATACCTTCCTCACCCTGCATTAGTTTATTATAATCTATCAAAATTGGAGAGACCTGATAGACCTTTATTATCAAATTCTCGAGTTGATAAAACAAAGAGTTCCTCTTTTTTTCAGCTCCTTCCAACTCTGGAAATGATTTCTCAACTTTTCTTATTTTGTCTTCTAACTTGCCTATTAAATCTTGATCATCAAGTAATTTTTCAAACAAATCTTCAAACTCTAGATCGTCCAAAGCCATATTCTTTAGCTCCTGTTTTATTGTCTTGTTACCAATATTTGCAACAGATTCAAATTGCGAAGAGCTATTGGTAGCGAGATCCAATAATTCCTTTTGTAACTGTATGACCTGTTTGTCTGGTTTATAGTATGGTAAAATATGATATTGTAATCCAAAATATCCCTTGATAACGTAGTCATCAAGATTAGCAGAAATTTGACAGTAGATTCTATTTAGCTCGCCCGTGGTCTCCTGTATATCCCCAATATCCCAGTTTTTCAGGTCTCTTAAAAAGGATCGATAAAATCTCATTACCGATTGGGGATCAAAGGTAACAGATTCCGTAACAGAGCCATCTTGAAGCATTACATTGACATCCTTTGTAGTTAAAGATGGTTTCATATTTTGTAAGTAAAGGTCCTCAATTTCTACGAAGGATTCATTTAATTTCTTTGCAAAATCATCTTCAACTTTATTTGGAATTCTCATGAAAAATAGGTATCCTTTAATCAGGATATACTTTAGTCCTAATTAGTCTTTCTTAACAACACCCATACCATTTATTAACTAAGTTCGCAGATTTTTGGCTATATAACTCAAGAAAGATTTAATGTTTGAAAAGTTAAGTTTTGCCAAATATTATTACTTCAATATCTTATTATTAGTTGAGAACTATCAAGAAGATCGGTTAGCCTGCGCAAATGACTAGGGATAATAAGGAAGTCGATGAA
>DASVGC010000047.1:0-5784 GCA_036379735.1 Nitrososphaeraceae archaeon | reverse complement strand
TGGGTTAAAACTAGATGATTCTCAGTAGAGAGAAACAAACCATCATCTAAATAAATCTCAATAGAAAATAATGCGATGCTTGTTACGATACTTTCTGAAGTAATGTTTGTGTATTTTCTCTATTGGGATCGTAACAATATATGATGATGTGAAAAAAGGTGGCCAAGTATATGGATGACATATGCCAGAAATGTAACAACAATGAAAAGGAAGTATATCAATTGGACTTTGAGGTATGCTATGAATGTTGGATGGATCAAACTAGTCCTGAAATCTGAGCCAATTTATTGAATACAGGGTCTAAAAAACGTAACTTGAAAATCTTGATAAGATCTTTATTCTATGTATTTGTCTAAAATAGTTATTCTAACCATGTAGTTTGATCAAAGTGAATGACGAGATTAGAACAAATTTAGTCTATTGATCAAGCATTACTTGGAAAAACACTAATGCATCTACAATTATGATTCTCAAATTGGAGAATCTAACTAGATTTTAAATACTTCATAATTCACTAGGTTACGAATGAACATCAATTTAGTTACGGTAATTTTCAGCCTAGCATTGAGTATTTCAGTCTCAACTCTAGTAGCCAGCGGACCAGGATCAAATTTTCAAGTATTTGCACAGAGTGGAAATGATACTTCTACAGCAAGCACAGGAATTTTGACTAACGGAAGTGAACCAGTAGCGGAGAAACTCACAACCACGCCTGGTGAAAAAACATTCCATATATTTACATCGGAAATAGAAAATGTAAATGAGGATAAATTAGGTGTCGCAGGAGACTCATTTTCCATGAACACAATGCTTGTGAAGAAGGGTGATAAAGTAAATGTGAATTTCTACAATGTGGACGATGTCCAAACAGAGAAACATTCATTCACCATAGATGATCCTTATGCAGTCAACATAGACCTAGCATTTTCTCAAAATGGTAACTCAACTTTCACGGCAGATCAAGAGGGTGTATTTACGTTCTATTGTGCATATCATCTTCCAGTAATGTCAGGGCAACTTGAGGTAGTACCTTAGCCCAAACATTTTTCTTTTTCATTTTCAAGGTAAATAAAAGATTATCTTATTCATTCAACAATATGTTGAGTCTTGATATTTTATGATTATCTCAATTATCTCTTTTCATCAGGTTCCAACTTGCTCGGAAGTTTAACAATTAGACATATTCAAAGTTGCTCATTGTTGTCTACAATTTGATTACCAAATTAGTTACATTTCTTCTGTTCAAAAACTGCTCCGTAAAGGATGTTCTTTAAATTAAAAAGTGGACTGGGTGGGAGTTGAACCCACGACCTTTTACTTGCGAAGCAAACATTCTACCACTGAACTACCAGCCCACAGAGTCATGATCTTGTTCCCCGATATAAAATGTCATAGTCACATACGGTCAATTTGTCTTATTGCAGTACATACTTCGCCTCTGGTACATGAGTCAGAAAGTCAACTTCTAATCGTCTCATCATGAGTAGTAGGACTCTATTTACAATTATTTTTTATACCTATACTTTTCAAGAATTAACATGGAAAAGGAGGACAAGAAAATCAAGGATATGACAGACGAAGATTGGAAAAAGAGACTTACACCAGAACAATACGAGGTGTGCCGTAAGAAGGGTACTGAAATGCCTTTTTCAGGAAAGTACTATTATTCAAAGGAAAAAGGAGTCTACAAATGTATCTGCTGTGGAAATGAATTATTCAAATCAGATACAAAGTTTGATTCTGGAACAGGTTGGCCGAGTTTCTATGAAACTATAGAAGAAAATGTAGAATATCTCTCAGATCATAGTTTTGGAATGGAAAGAGTCGAGATTAACTGTAAGAAATGCGGATCACATCTGGGACATGTTTTTGATGATGGTCCTCGCCCTACCAATAAGCGTTATTGTATTAATTCTATTTCACTGGAACTGGCTAAAGATAACTCTGAGAACGAAAGCCAATGAAAGGAATTGATATTAGTATTTTTCAGACAGTATTTTGCAGATAGTATTTTCCAGATCAAGTACTCTTTCCAAGAGTTTTCATTGTTTCCTTGAATAGCAACACTGCTTCCTTCCCATAGGCTTGTAAACCATATTGAATCCCATCACTACTAGTCACTTCCACAAAGTAATGCTCAACACCATTGTCCAATACTCGTAATTTTTCATGATATCTCGTTATCTTTCCATTCTCTCTACTACATAACACCGTTAGCCTTTTCGATGCATCCATATTACAACATTGAAATTAGATTGGGGTCATTCTTCATCTTCATCTGAGGGCAGCATATGCAGATCCCAAATATGCCCTTCTCTTTTCTTTTCTTCTCATTAGATTCAGTTTTGATACTATCTCAAGAGTGACTATTGTTGTTGAAAACCCAAATACATACCATCCTAACATTTCAATTATTCCAAGTGATTCCATAACATACATTGTCTGTGAATTATATTTAAGACGGACTAAGCTATAGATATGAATTATCCTAATGCGGTATGAAATATCATATTGACATATTCCTAATGCGCAATCAAAAAAAATCTTTATGAATATATATCATAATAGTCACCAGATATAGATAGAACGTCTATTTTTGTTTTTCAGAGTACTAAGATCGAATTAGGTGATTCAGCGTGACTATTTACGGTAATGAAACTCCACATGCCTTGAGTAGATCAACTACATAATTTACTTCATGGGTATCAATTCTTGTTATAGTGGATTTTGGATTGCCTCCTACAAGTGCATTAATTAATTGTGAAATCAGCTCCGCATCGTAAAATGTTAATGTCTCTGACAACAATTGAGCTATTTTGTCTGTGTCAAGACTCTTGTTTATTTTACCACTTAAGATCAAAGAAGCAAATTTTTGAATTGATTCATAGACTCCAATATTGTATGCAATGAATGCGATTCTTTCGGGTTTCTCAGTTAGAGGATCCATAATACTAGAAAACCTTCTCAATACTTATGTGTCTTTGCAACAGAATTCACTGTTAGACTAACTAATAAGAATCCATTATTTCAGAATAGTTATTTATGCTGTTGTCAATATAGTTAGTGGTCTTGTAAATCAGACCGTTTACAACATTTCTGTTTAGCAAGTCATACAAATTTACCTTCTTATGTTGTATCTGGATGCCTGCATGGATGCCTTCTTCACAAACCATACTTTTATCCATTATGCAAACGATATTATCTTGCATTAATTTTTTCATATGCCATGAGATAGTAGAGGCTGCCTTCCTAGTGTATTTTATTATCTCCTGTTGAGAGATTGGGCCTCTATCATGCAAAAGTTTTATAATTTCGTAGGATGTTTGGTTTCTCAAGAAACCCATGACCCCAGCAATGTCATCGGAAACATTTCGTGGAAATAACCTTGTCATTCTGGATCTTCTTTCCACATTTACAAGTTCCATTTTTTCTAATTTATTAATGTGATATGATAGCACACCATTTGAGGAACTAGTCATTCTTAATAGTTCTCTGTATCGGATTCCAGGATTTTCATCGATACACACCAACAATTTTTGCTGTAACTTAGGCAAAGTATCAAAAATGTACATACTGGAAGAGCTATTATAAATTGAAGATAAATTGGTTGTCAATTTGCTTTTAACAACCCCAATCCAAATAATGTTAACATTACAAGTATTACTATATGTGGTAACTCTATATTAACAGCCGGTAAAATTACACCATCAAGATTTCCTGTAGAAGACAGCAACATAATTCCCTCTACGATAGCAAGAGTCACAAATCCTAGTGCCATGAGAAGCATCCTATTGTTGCTATTTTTCAGATATGCAAAAATTGAAACCAGTCCAAGAAAAACCGCAATATTCAGACTGACAATATGAATAATAATATGATATATCATCGACTGGTGGGAAATATGAGGCACGATTAAGGGTATAATAAGAGAAGAAACGATAACGGTGGTGAGTGCGAAGATCTTTAGTTTATTGTCTAGGACTGTGTATCTTCTCTGTGACTGCACGATAATAATAGTTCCTATACCAAATTTAAATTGATTGGTACATCCATAGTGGTTAAACTTGATAATTGTATTGTATCCAGGTTGTCATCGTCAAGTATTTAGCTCAAGTACATCCAAGGGTCTTCAGAGATATACAGTATGAAGAAAGTTTTAAGTTAGATGATAATATGGATAAGTCTTAGTTTTGCAGAAGTCTTGCGCCTCGTGCGAACCAAAAGATAATCCGGAAAGAAAGTCCGAAGACCAAATGTTTTATTTCGTCATATCCCAAAATTATGAATTTCTAAGTTTTACAAATACGCCTTTTTCTAAAATTAAATGCTATAATGAGGTCAACGGTATTGTTGTTAATATATAAATTCATTTTTGCTGTCTCAATTTTTATTGTCCTAATTCTAGGAAATCTGGTGCCTGCCTATACAGTCGACGACGATACCAACCATGATACACATGTATCAGTGCAGAACCAAAAGAAGGCAACTATAGAAGCGGATAGTGTGCAAGGCAATGAATCATCTAAACAATATGCAGAGCAGATTATGGTGTACTGCCAGGAAGGTAACGAACATTGTCCAGCGATGTCTCTGGATGTGCTTAATAAAACAACAAATCGACAAGATGTGTTAAGAACTTTTTCAGATCTTAATCTTTTATATGATGAAAGAGATTTCAATTGTCATCATGTAGGTCACCATTTAGGATCGTGGTTGTATAATTATACAAAAGATCTAAAAGAGGCACTCAATTATGCTACACTATTCTGCGGAGGTTCAAATTACCATGGAGTCTTTCAAAGTTATTTTGAGGTAGTGCCTCGAGTTCTGAATGTTGACAAATATCAGATCAAGGTTGAAAATCTTTGCCCTATAGAACAGGAAAATGTCAATTGGATGCACGAACGGGATTGTATCCATGGAGTAGGACATGGCCTGACGAAACTTTACAATTATAACACTACGGCTGCGGTTATTCATTGTAACGAGTTTATGACACTATGGGCACAAAGTGCATGTGCAAGAGGTATATTTATGGAAAACACTGAACACTTCCTTAAAACAGGAAATGGTGATTTTGACAAGAACGAGATTTATTCCCCTTGTGACAGAACAGTTGAAAAATTTTCGGCTCAATGCTATTATGATCTCCCTATGTATTTGATAAAAGGAAACAAATACTCACATAACGACGTATTATCTCAATGCGATAATATCTTACCAGATAAATTTGTCAAATATTGTTATGAAGGTATTGGTAGGATGTTAGAATACGTTGGATCTGAAAATCCTGAAAAGGCAATTAAAAATTGTTACCAAGGAAATCAACCTGCTTATCACGATGATTGTTTGATAGGAATGGTGACCATGATGCTAAAGCAAGGTGCAAAAACAGACTCCGCACTCAAGTTATGCAGTCTTGCAGATCTGGATTTTAAATCAGAGTGTCACAAAATTGTTGGAATGTGGATAAAATCGTTCCTCTCCCCCGACCTACAAGAACTGGAAAGAGAATGCTCAAAGACACCCGAAATTGATTACGTTACTGATTGTATGAATGCAAGTGAAGAAACGAATGTACAGGCCAGCATATTTGAACCAATGTAGATATTTGTACAGGCATCCACATCTGAAAAATGAAAATGAAAAAGCGTGATTATCTATTATAGCAAATAAATTAATGAGAAATACACTTGACAATATTAGAAGTCTATCCTGCCATTTAAGATTCCGAAACAAAAGCGTCTAGTGAGCAAATAGCAAGCCTTGAGAATAGTATGTTTC
>DASVGC010000046.1:0-3714 GCA_036379735.1 Nitrososphaeraceae archaeon | reverse complement strand
GGATTTATGGTTGTACGCCATTCGCGTTTCTATTCCAAAACCTTCATTGTAACAAGGACTTTCAGCAATATCATCGCCTTTCCATACAAATGCACATTCTTCAATGGATTCATAGCAATAGTGAGCATCTCCAACTTGATCATAACAATAATTTTCCTCAGAAACAATTGTCGAATTAGAAGCATTGACAGTTACTGAACCTAATAGCATCAGTGTTGTAAATAATGAGTTCATAATTTCACTTATCACGAACCAGCGAATAATAGTATACTTATTAAAATCATAGTACCATTCTCTATAATGAGAATACGGATATTCTAGTCTCCAAAATTTTTCAATAATTCCCATTCTCATATCTCTTCATATCGAAGAATCAATTTTGAAAAAACAAAATAAAAGATTATAACGAGGTTTTAATGAATATCTCAGATTGGAAAACCAATCAGATGAATGTCAACTATGTCATCATTCTAGAGAATTTCACATTTTAGAAAACGGAAAATATGGCATCTGTTTGAAATGCCATTGCATTAATTTTAAAGATTAGGATATTATTTTGTTTTTCTCTCCCGACCATGGGTCCATTCTCAATTTCGAGAAACGACTTGATAGATTAAATCTTAGGTATGTGATGAACCAAATGAGATAGGTGACCTTCACCGGATACACCAGTCTTGTAGGACGGTTAGGTAGTTCTCTACCGTCCTATTTACAAGATAGTACACAAACTTGATACCACAAAATGTGATGCTAAGTTCTCTTAATGTCCTCAGTTTCCTTACTATCATACTCCTAATTTAAGGATCGAATAATATTTCTGCTAAAAATTTCCTCTTTCAGGATATAAATTAATTCTAACATAAATAGCCCATTTAATATGTTAAATTAGAAAAATAAATGACTGTCAATCCTAGCAAATTTGAATCTATCAGTAATCTAACAGCATGGTTGGTAAAAGTTAGTATCGCTACGATAATCCTATCGATCGCATACATGGCTCTCATGCCGTTTTTTCCTTATTCAACTGAACTCAATCCATCATGGGAGAACATCTTGGGTGCTATCGGAAGCATTACCATTATAATAATAATTCTAATAATTGTTATCACTCTGATGTGGTACTATCGGGCAACAAAAAACATTCATTCATTTGGAGCCAAGGGAGTAACATCATCTATAATGGCAGTAATATGGTGGTTTGTTCCAATAGCCAATTTATGGAAGCCATACAAAATTGCTCAACAAATATGGAGAGCAAGTAATCCAGAGATGAAATTTTCAAATGGAAGTGAACGGAGAAATAGTTCTAATTCAAATACTATAAAACTATGGTGGATACTAGCATTAGTATCTATTTTTGGCTCACTAATTGTTGGTTTTTTTATTGGACTTACCCTCGGTTTGATGTACGGTGAAGTAGAAGCAGAAAATATCTCGGAATCGGTATCGAAATCATCAATTGCTGGTATTCTAACGATACCATTTCACATACTTGCTATTATCTCAATAGTTTACTTCATACGCATGATAAGACGAATATCAAGAAGACAAGAACTCAAGTCTGGTACTTCGATTTAAAATCTTCTTAATCGGAGTCGAGATTATTTCATGTTATTCTTCGACTCTCTGTTCCATCTTTTTTGAGATCTCGCGACACACAGTCCTCACATTTTAGATAAGGTGAATGTTCATTTCCTTTCGTATCTTTTCCTACATCAGTCGCTAGACCTATCTTTTTTTGTCTGTTACATTCACTACAAGTTGCGATCAACCCAATATGATCTTCAACTTTCATACTAAAATTAAGACAACATTATTTAATATTGTATCAACATAATTACAAAACCAACTTTCTTAAATCCAAATAAAAAGGGTCTATCCATTCTTCTATATTTGGGATATTTAGGATACCCTTTTAAACTCTAATCCTCTAAAGGAATCGAAACAGCATCGTTTCCATGAGCCTTGTCTAAAATTGTGATATCCCCCTTGGAATTAGGATTGTCTAAATCTGAGTAAGAGTACGTTCCTGCAGATTGAAATTGATGCTCGACCATACCATCCGGAGGAATATAGGAGTTCAGTAATTGATATCCGGATTTAGGATCTGGTCCTACCGTTACTCTATGGTCTGTGTTGTCATGATTAAGCCAAATAACCTTGTCCCCCTCAGTAAGTGTTACCTTATCAGGAACAAAATTGGTTTTATTGTTTACGCTCTTGATTAAAATATAAAAAGCCTTATCATTGTTCAATTCCTGAGCGGCCGGATTATTGTTGTTAGTGAGATTATTGTTGTTAGTGAGATTATTGTTGTTAGTGATGTTATCTGTCAGAGATACAAAGTTAAGTTGATTATTTTTATCCACCAGCCCTGAGTTCGTACTGGCAAAAATGCTACTCGTTGGTTGGTTATCAAGTTCTCCACTGTCTTCAGATTCAAAGTCGCTCGCATCATCACCGTTGTCAGCATTATCATCAGAGTTTTCATTACTATCGTTGTCATCACTATCATTATCGTTGTCATCAGAATCATTATCGTTGTCATCAGAATCATTATCATCACCATCATCAGAATCATTATCATCACCATCATCAGAATCATTATCATCACCATCATCAGAATCATTGTTGTTTCCATTATTCCCATTGTTCCTACCCTCTCCGTTTCCGTTATCTGAGGCCGCTAAAAGAAAGCTTGTTAATGATAATGGAGAGGAGGTTATCGACAATAATATCGATAGTGCCAATGCAAAAAAGAGAGAAAACGCCTTCAAATTGTTCATCAATAAATCTCCAAAAAAAATTTATTTGAAGTTTTCTAAACCTTTATCTTTTTCAATTATTGTTGTTTTTATCTGAATAATTAAAAGTCTAGCCTACAATGTCGTGATTTGATGGAATTAGAGTCTAAGAATCATGAGTATATTTAGAAGCTCTGATTGATACCACTTAAGAATACTTATTCGTCCGTTATTGATGATTTTGCAGAATGACAAACAAGGTTTTTAATGGATATGTATTGCCGTTGAACGCATTTATCGAATAAATATACGTTATTATTTGCCTCAGCAAATGCCAAAGTTATCACTATGTTCGCGTTAACATCTAACCTATAAATAAAATAAGATATTGCATTAATTATGAATACAATAAATTACGAAATAGACATTGATGCGCCAGTCGAAAAAGTCTTTGAATATTATACTAATGCAGATAACATCAAGAATGCATGGCCACATGATATTGTTAAAGAATCGGAGTCATTATCGGCTACTAAAAATGAGGAAGGTTCAGAGATGAAAGTAAAAGGTGAATATATGGGAAGAGAAGGCGAAATGATCATTGAAGTAACTGAAAAAGACCAAAATAAACTATTAGTTACCGAACAAAAAGAAGGTCCTTTTCAATATTGGAAAAGTACACAAGAATTTAATTCAGATGAGGGTAACACCCATGTTAGACATGAAATCTCATATGAGTTACCAACTACAGGAAAAGTAGCAAATTTTCTCTCAGGTGATAAGGCAGAAAATAAGTTAAAAGATGGACTACAACAAGCCGCACAAACCGTAAAACAAAAGTTAGAATCTAAGTAAGTTTTTAACATCATTGTAAGGAAATGGTGGCCATCGATTTTTTTTAACACCATTTTTCTTTTTCCATTCTTTTCGCTCTTATTTTGAGTGAATCCAATTAAGGAACTATTAAAAC
>DASVGC010000045.1:0-2963 GCA_036379735.1 Nitrososphaeraceae archaeon | reverse complement strand
AAACAATTAATAAAATCGGGAATAATCTTTATGATAGGAACAATTGGTATCTTTTTAGGTGCCGAACCATTTATCGAGTCATTGGAACATGTATCAGTTGAAATAGGCGTTTCAGCAATAATCCTTTCAGTGGTAATAAGTCCTATTGCTGGCGAAATGCCTGAAAAAATATCCTTAATGTTACTTGCCAGAAAGGGGGCGCAAGGGGTATCAATAGCAATTGCTAACGTGCTTGGTTCAAAGATTTTGAATAATACATTGTTACTTGCGTTTGCTGTATTTGGAGCAATGTACCATAGTGGATTTGGAGCAGTTATAGATCGAACTGAGATTTTGTCACACCAAATGATATTAGCCACAGGAGTCACATTACTAGCAGTAGGTTTATTATTCAAAAAAGAAATCGGAATAAAGACAGGATTTATCCTTCTAGCCATGTATATTATTAGCATTGGACTGCAATTCTTTATGAATTCATAAACCATCCAAGCAACTTAGTTCATGCAACATACGGCCTGTACTAAATTCAATAGTTGGTTTTAAGAATTTGATGAATTTTCAGAATGGCTAACTATATGGGTCTTCTTCTTCATCTGTTCTTGTACTATTGTTGCGATCTCCTAACTCTACACTAAGATCAAGGTAAGATTGGTTTCTAAATACAGTTACACTTAATTTTTCACCTGGCTGTTTATTTTCATCTATATAAGAGACCAGATCTTCCATGTAAGTAACATTATGATTGTCAACTGCTGTTATGATATCATTGCCATGCTTATCACCATATTGATCAGTAGTACTACCCTGAAGTCCAGCCTTGTCAGCAGGTCCTCCCTTAATTATTGATTCAAGGTACACTCCCTTGAAATCTCTACTCAAATTTTTAAAATTTTCAGTCAATGTTGAAGTTAGAGTACTGGCGGAAATTCCAAGCCATGCATGGGTGTAGTTCCCTTTGTTGATAAGTACTGGAGCTATTTTAGAAATTGTATTTGAAGGAACTGCCAAACCGATTCCAGAGAAACCTCCTGAATCCGAAAGTACTCCTGCAGTATTCATTCCAATTACTTCTTCATTGACATTGAGAAGAGGTCCACCTGAGTTACCGGGATTGATTAACGCATCAGTCTGAATTACACTTGGTATGCTGAATGCTGACCCTTCAGTAGAAATTAAACGGCCTTTCTGGCTAACTATGCCTACAGTCATTGAGCCGGCAAGTCCATATGGGTTACCTATAGCAATAACTTGATCTCCTACGTCGACTGCAGATGAATTTCCAAGTCTTAATGGGTTAAGTAGTTCCGATATATTTTGTTCAATATCAATTACAGCTATATCATTGAAAGGATCACTCCCTATCACAGATGCCACGTATCTATTACCATCAATAAAAGTAACATCCACATTCTTAGAATCCCTTACTACATGATGATTCGTAATTATCCGTCCTTGTTTATCAAACACAAATCCAGATCCTAAACTGGTAACATTTTCATCTCCAGGAGCATCATTTGATGTAGGTAGATTTTCACGGGTAATCTGGACCACTGAACCTTGTACATCTTTAAAGATCTTGCTAATTGAAACTAGTGTGGAATTTTTTTCATTTTCGGTCTGTGCGAAAATTTCTAATTTTTCCACATGTAAAATTACACCTGAGAATATTAAGATACTTGCCAACACAAGAATGAGCACAGGTTTTTTCATATGAAAAATCCATTAGAGTAATCATATAGACTTTTCTATTCAATCATTTCCAAAAAGGCAAGTTGTGTTACACTTTTACTCCAAAAATAAGACAAAAAAATCAAGCCTGGTTTAATCTTTATATACGGCAAGCTTTGGCTCAATTTTCAAAGTTGCATATGGAGAATGCGACTGTCATCTCATATCAGTTTCTTGGTATTTCTCAGTTAACTTAATCTTAAGTTCGTCCAATTGGTCAGAGGCCCATTTGACAAAACCGTCAGTCATTTCCTGGGGGATCTTTCTCTTTTCAGCAAGTACTAGATACCCTTCAAAAATTTTCGCATAGATAGTATTGCATACCATCATGTTAGACAATGCATCAGAAACAAAATCATCGCTCTTGCTATCGAGAAAATTCTTTCTAAACAGATCTAGAAGATTTCTAGTACGCCTGTCTATCTCATTTTGATCCATTTTATTCGTTATCGCGAACTTACTCATAACCCGACACAAATATCTTGATAATCGATTATTAATATATTGATACTTTATTTTCCTGGTTGTAACCAATTACATAATTTAGGAATGCTTGACGACAAATTTGATAAAAGTACTTTAATACAATTAATAATATCACAGTTTGTATTGGTCAATCGGATTGTTTCCTTTCTACCAAGTGCAACAGAGATTCTATATCTGTTGGGATGCCAGCATTTGTTATACGGTGTTACTCACCAGTGTAATTTTCCTTCTGAAGCTAGGAGTAAACCTCAGGTGATAAAGTCAGTTTTTGATTCAGAATCAATGACAAGTATGCAGATAGAAGAAAAAATTCAAGAACTTGCAAAATTAGAAGATGAATATTTCACAATAAATTTTGATTTGTTAAGGAAAATACATCCTGACCTCATCATATCTCAGGGTATCTGTGATGTTTGCTCACCTCACAATAGAGAAATGGAAAAAGTAATTCGGTTCTTAGGCTATGCACCAGACACGCTTGTTCTAGATCCGCATACAGTTGAAGATGTTATTCAAAACATTGTCGATGTAGCTAGATGTGTCGAGAAGGAGAATGAGGGCTTACTAATCAAGTCATCACTGTTAAATAGAATTAAAAATGTCGCGACTACTAGGAAGGATAATAACCCAAGAGTAATTTGTCTGGAATGGTTTGAGCCATTTTACATATGCGGTCACTGGGTTCCACAAATGGTTGAAATTGCAGGCGGTATTAATGAAATAAGTAAAACTGGAGATCGATCACGTAA
>DASVGC010000044.1:0-4395 GCA_036379735.1 Nitrososphaeraceae archaeon | reverse complement strand
CATAAATGAATCCCTTTAGAAAGTCAGAAATTTTCAAATTTTTAGGTACATCTAGGCCTTCGATTATAGTCCGTCCGTCAGAAAGAGCTTCGTATATTTGTAAATCAATTTTCCACGCGTCTTCATAGACAGAAAGTATGTATCCTGATCTTGTAATTATTTCTGGATCCCCAAATTGCACTGACTTTATTTCGTCTTCGGCCCATTTTGGTAGGGATTCATCATTTCCTGTATGGCCGTCCTTCGTGCCTTTGCTAGAAACCTGTGCTTTGGATCTTGGCATAATAATCTTACAATCATGTACCAATATTCCTTTCTAAAAAACTTTGCAGATTAGGATCATTAAATCAACAGAAAATAAATTTGATAAAAAATGATGAAAAGGTTTGGATAATAAATGAAATTAGTTAGCTAATTTGCAAATTATTAACAGTTAATTTAGTTTAATATCATATTGAAATTTTTAATATAATCTGGAATAATTTTGATTAAATCCAATATCCAATATGATAGTATTGTGATTTGTTGAGATATAGCGTATTACATCACATCCGCTTCAAAACTGCATAAAACCTTTAATGTACAAGAAACCATGATCCTTGAGATTGACTATTAACAGAATTCATGATAATCTCGGCCCAGTTCGTAGTATCCCAGTCGGAGAGCTTATTGAAGCCACGGTCATCGTATCTTCAACTGAATCATTGTCAAAAATTATCAGTACTTTGATTGAAACTGATTCTTATGAGGTCTTGGTAAAGTTATCTGATAGGATAGCGGCTCTAAGTATTAGAGATATTATAGGTGCAAAAGACATCAAGACTACAAGACCATCCTTAGTTGGAAAGATAATACCAGAATT
Organism: Nitrososphaeraceae archaeon; assembly: GCA_036379735.1. GTDB lineage: Archaea > Thermoproteota > Nitrososphaeria > Nitrososphaerales > Nitrososphaeraceae > TA-21. The sequence continues at coordinate 3,533 of DASVGC010000044.1, read as the reverse complement.
GAAAAGAGAGAGTGCGGTTGGAGAGGCGGCAAGAATCATGAGTCACTATAGATTAAGAACCCTTCCTATAGTTGAAAATGGCAATGTAGAGGGTCAGATTTCTGCTAAGCGGATTGTTGAATTGATAAAGAAACAATTAGAAGAAACCAATCTACGGGTAAACGCATCTGACATAATGACAGGAGATCCCATTGTCATCGATTCTCATAAAACTGTCTCTGCCGCTAAATCGATAATGAAAAGGAGAAGAATTGATCATCTACCTGTCGTTGATAACAATCACATAGTTGGTATCATAACATCATCTGATATTATGAAGTTAATGTCACCCTCAGAAAGAATAGGTAAAAAGTCTAGAGGAATAGACGATGCGGAGGATAGATTTTCCATTGAAGTCTCCGGCCTTGCTAATGATGATGTAATAACCGCAAGTGTGCAAGATTCTGTTAAGAGTGTGTGTAACAAGATGATAAGCGCAGGATCTAGCTACTGCATAATTAATGTATGGGATGAGATTCAGGGAATTATCACTTACAGAGACATTGTTGCCATGTTAGGAGAACAGTTAGAGCAAGATGTTCCCATGTTTATTGTAGGTTTGCCAGATGAACCATTGGATGCAGAGCTTGCAAAATCTAAATTTGCCAATATTACCAAATTCATGCGAAAAATTCATCCTGATATAGAACAAGCACGTTGCCATATTAAACTAAGGAGAGTATCAGGATCTAGGAAGAGGTATGAGATTGACGTACATATAAGATCGACTCATGGTAACATATCCTACACCAACGTTGGTTGGAATTTGGCAAAGATGTTTGATGAGATGAATCATGCTCTGAAAAAAAGGATTGCCAACAAAAGTAAGAAGACTCTTTAATATTCTGATTAAACAATGACCATAGTCTAGCTCAATCAACTTTATTGAAGTATTTTGGGTTTATTTTCATTTTCTTCTTTTAGCCGATATAGATATACGTTTGCCTGTTCATCATTAATTTTATTGGAAAGAACTTTTATTCCATATTCAATTTCTTCTCCATCAATTCCTGATCCTTCTATACCTAATACACTATGAGGATCGGATCTGGAACGATGAGGTATGAATTGATCCCCTGGATAAGGTTCAAGTGTAATCCTCTCTTCTCCTAATAACCCAAGATCCCGAACAGAATTTGACATGATACGGCCACCGTCATTTAGAATCATGTCAATGCCATGTAACTTTCTGATTTTTACCATGGCCAAATACATATCAAAGTTCATTCCTGTCACAATATATTCAACTAGATCTGATTCAGGAAGGAATTTTGAAGCGAATTCATATCCTGATTCGTTTGTCAAGAATGTTATTTTGATTCCATGTTTGGGATCAAGAATTTTTATTTTATTCTCCCTACATAGATCTTCGAAATTGAGTCTACGAAGTGTATTGTCAGATCTGGCAACTACAATTTGACGAAATTCTTTTCCTCTATGAAATTTGTTACTCAATTTGACAAGATCCCCATAGATATCCGGATTAGATTCTCTTATTGCGTTTCCAAAAAACTGCCAATTCCAAATATGTTCCTTATTAATCACAAGATTATCAGCACTAATCAACATGGCCTTTCCTCCCAACAAGATTCTATGAGTCGATGCGAAGGTACTATCTCCTAATTTCCTAATACCACCTGTTAGTGAAAGAACGCCACCTCCCGGCTTGTCGTCAATCTTGTAAATGTAAATTGCTTTGCCAACGTTGGCAGTTCTTGCAGCAATATAGCTCGTTGCCTGGTATGGCACATTCATGTTATTGATATACTCATCGGATGCACCGATAACTATCTCAGGTAAAATTTGGCCTAAATTATATAATCCATAATCATTTGAGGGAGATATAACCTTCAAACCCCTTTTCATAAAATGCTTGTAGACATTTTCTGATATTACTGCCTTGTCAAGCAATGATACTAGTTGAGTTTTGAATCTAAGGTATGCCGAGGCCACAAAGCTAGTTAGTAGAGGGGTATATTATCTTGTTTTGAAAAGGATAATCAGATCAAGAAAATTCATAAGCCACTTACCTTTACCATTTAACAATTGACAAGAATATCCAAAGTACCCCTTGTTTTGCTCTTATTCTTAATTATGATTGTTCTTTCCTATACTATTGCTAACGCAGTTGAATCAAATGAAAAAGGTGCATATACAGACAACATAAGATTCATTCAATATCTTGACGGAAATACAGCTTTACAGGAAATTAAAAATGGGAATCTTGATACATACTACTTTAGGATACCTCTTGAGAAAGTGTCGTCCATTTCAAATGATACCTCATTAAAAATCTATGAAAAAAATGCAGGTTCATTTGGCTTTTTATTGAATCCTGCCCCTTCAAACAGTTCAGATGTTCTGAATCCATTCCAATTCAAGGAAATTCGTTTTGCAATAAATTATCTAATTAATCGTGAATTTGTAGTGGATGAAATTCTAAATGGATATGGAAGTGTCCAAATAGATCCATTTGGAATTTCCTCTCCTGAATATGAAGCTCTTATTCCAATTCTGGAATCTTACAATTTCAAGTATAATCCAAATCTTGGAAAGGAAACAATCGATAATGTGCTCAGTGCAAATGGTGCAATAAAATTAGAAGGAAAATGGACATTCAAAGGAGCCCCAATCCTGATCAAATTCATGATAAGGAGCGACGACTTGCCTAGAAAACTGATGGGTGAAATACTAGCAAATCAACTTGACAATATTGGCTTTACTGTGCAAAGAAACTATGGGGACTTGAACAAGGCAAACCTTGTTGTCTATGGTACTGACCCACAAGAATTATCATGGCAAATTTATACTGAAGGTTTCGGTGGAACATCTGCCTTTGTTAGATACAACCCTGTTATTGCGGCTCAAATGTACTCTCCTTATTTTGGCAAAATGCCAGGATGGGCCAACCCGTCATTTTGGAATTATCAAAACTCTACACTTGATAAAATAACACAAAGCATAGAGTATTCAAATTTTACTAATCAGGAAGAACGCAATGAGTTATTGAGGCAAGCAGTGAGTTCCGGAATTCAGGAATCTGTAAGAATTTTTGCAGCTCAAAATATCGATCCATACGTGGCCTCCTCTTCAATTAAGGGGCTAATTAATGACTTTGGTGCAGGTATCTCAACAAGCAAATCTCTCATAAACGCAAGATCAGATAAGAATGCTAGCACGATCAATATCGGTGTAAAACAGATATATCAAGGAGCATGGAACGGCGTAGGAGGTTGTAACGATATCTATTGCACAAATATCAATTCATTAGTAACAGATCCCTCTGCATCTAGAAATCCCTATACTGGAGAAATAATTCCTTTAAGAACTCAATGGACTAATGTTACTACTATGGGACCGGAAAAAAGACTTTCTGTAGACAATGATGCTTTAGAATGGAATCCAAAAAATCAAATCTGGGAGAAGATCGGCGAAAATACTTCCAAAAGTAAGGTTACCTATAATATGATCTATTCAAACTGGCATAATGGTCA
>DASVGC010000043.1:0-2415 GCA_036379735.1 Nitrososphaeraceae archaeon | reverse complement strand
TAGACCTTGGTGGACAAATGGTTATACTGCACAATGGAATGAATTTTCTCCGCTTTATTTGGGTGGCTTGATGGCGCTTGTTGGTTCTGCAGTTGGGGCTGGAATGGCAATATTGACCAAATTGCCAACAGGCGAGATAAGAGCAGGTCTACATGGGTTTAACCAAGTATTGGTAATGATCGCTCTCACCAGTTTTCTGCCTCTTACACCACAATCTGTATTGATTGCATTACTTGCTACCGTCTCGTGTGGTTTTGTGATGCCGGCGATGCAACGATTCTTTGGAATGTGGGGATTGCCAGCGTTAACAGGTCCGTTCGTTTTCACTGCATGGGTCTTCTTACTGGGAATATCTGGCTTCTCAAATATACCTGCTGGGATCGGTTGGTCACGACCATAGAATATGGAAAAATTCCATTTTCTTCATTTTTTAAGTGAAAAAAAATGAACATACAGGAATTTAATCAATTTTTGAAACTTACAAGCGAAGGAAGAGAGAATTCCGATATCCAAAAAATCAAGATGTTTATAGATTGGTGCAATAAAAACAACTACGAAGAAATACTTCTAAGACTTAGTTCCGAAAAAGATGCAGGTTTAGGGGATAACCGCATAATAGACTTCACAACAAAACGAATTATTATTACCAAAAAAAGTTTTATGAAAAAATTTCTTGATGTTGGTTATGTAGCTGGGATGGGTCCATTTCCATACATAATATTATCCGAAAAAAAATACACATCAAAAATAAAGGATTCAGCAAAAGTAGACGTCAGAAAAATTATGAACAAGTCAGATTTTGAATATTCTTTAGATTATGATTTAGTAAATCAAGTTATTGTAAGCCAAGGTTCTAGTTCTGTAGTTAGAAATATGTTTGGCTCATTTATAGCAAAAAATTACTTGACTATAATTACGGATAAGAAAAGGTATGAGTATATTTTGCCAGCTAAGAAGAATGGTGATTTTTATAGGATGACTCATTGGCTTCAGGTTCTTCCAGTAAAGGTTTCAGTCGTATATTGATTTTTGCCGACGTCGGCAAAAATTACTTTTATATAAATTAATTCTTTCAAATTTAAAATATTTCAAATTCACTAGTATTATAAGGTGAATTGTAGATATGATGTTAGTTCCACGTGAAGTGGATAAAATGATGATTTGGACCGCAGCACAAATTGCTGAAGGCCGTAAAAAAAGGGGAATAAAACTCAATCATCCGGAAACTGTTGCATATATAGCGAACTATGTAGTCGAGGGCGCAAGAGAAGGAAAAAGTGTGGCAGAATTAATGAAATCTGCTAGAGAGGTTCTAACAAGGAATGATGTTATGGAAGGGGTACCGGAACTGATTCATACTGTTCAGGTTGAAGCTACTTTTCCAGATGGTACCAAGTTAGTTACCGTTCATGATCCAGTTCAATAGGAGTGAAAAAAATGATTAGAAATTTTGAAAAAAATAAAATAAAGAAAGGTAAGGAGGCTTTTAAATCGAAATGATTCCGGGCGAGTATATTTTGTCTTCGGAGCCTGTAATCTGTAATCCAAATTATAAAACTGTAAAAGTTACTGTAAAGAATACTGGTGATAGGGCATGTCAGATAGGATCTCATACACACTTTTTTGAAGTAAATAGGGCTTTAGATTTTCCAAGAGAAAAAACATATGGATACAGATTGAACATACCTGCTGGCACTTCAATTAGATTTGAACCCGGTGATTCACGAGAAGTAGAGTTATGTGAACTAGGTGGTAAACGAATTGTATATGGATTTAATGGTCTGACCATGGGCGGTCTCAATTCGTCTGTCATAAAGGATGCTGCCATGGAAAAAGCGACGAAACTTGGGTACCGGGGGATGAGCAAATAAAACTCAAGGAGAATGAATTAAAATGGTTTTGAAATTAACTAGAAAACAATATACAGACCTCTTTGGACCCTCAAAAGGTGACAAAATAAGACTTGGAGATACTGACATAATTATTGAAGTTGAAAAGGACTTGATCTCCCAAGGAGATGAATGTGTCTTTGGTGGCGGCAAAACGATAAGAGATGGACTGGCACAGGCATCAGGTATTACCAATGCAAACGGCGCCTTGGACTTTGTCATAACAAATGCCGTAGTTTTAGATCCTATGCTGGGGATTGTAAAGGCCGATATTGGTATAAAAGATGGAAAGATAGCAGGAATTGGAAATTCAGGTAACCCGTATACTATGGACCATGTTAATACGAACATGATTGTCTCGGCATGTACAGAGGCAACTGCGGGTGAACATACAATATGTACTCCTGGTCACTGGGATACCCACGTACACATGATCTCTCCACAACAGTACGTAGATGCAATTAGCAATGGAATCACTACTATGATAGGGGGTGGAACTGGACCTGCAGATGGAACAAATGCAACA
>DASVGC010000042.1:0-3781 GCA_036379735.1 Nitrososphaeraceae archaeon | reverse complement strand
TAGTCTTTTCGTTGAGCATCATTTTAAGATTATACTGATTTCAACACATATAATCAGAGTATCTTGTCTAAATTTATATCATGCATGAGAACAGTTTGCTGAATTTAATATCTTCAAATATCTTATTACGCAAAATAAACGATAAAAACTTGGTATTCCATCTAGGAACGTTAATCCTACAAATATGTCGTTCGAACATAAAGTATCGAATATTTTATTATTTTTTTGCGGAATTGTAAATAAGAAGGGCAACGTAATAGTCAATTTGAAGATTTTCGGCCAAGCTACTGATTTTTGTATTCAAGATCTTATCTCTTGTATACCCTCGCATTACTAACATCTCCTTAATCCCTTCTGCAATTGGCAAATCATAAACATCTGGCTTCTGCTTACTATCCAGTAATGATTGAACCACGATTCTGAGTGCACAATAAAATATTTATAGATGTTACAATCGAAAAAATTCACATTTAAACACAATTTCACATTCAAATTCTATTTCATGTCATTTCCAGTAAAGTTTAAAGACGATGTGAGCGATTACAATTTAATGCGTAGAGTGTATTTCAGTCACTCTAATAGTACCGAAGATAAATTCTCTAGTCAACATGATGATGATGGTGATATAAGCAAGTCCACTAAACCAATTAGGCTTAGTCACTTGATTGCATTTAATGTCAAAGAAAACGATACCGTAATTTCTGGAATACTGACAATAGAGTTTGAATACTATTCATCTGATGGTAGCATTAAATACCGTGATATGCGTTACAGCGATCCTCGATTGATAAAGCATATTGAAGGGAATCCTCGAGTAATGAAGAATATCGATTCATATCTCAGAAAAAATCTGCTCGAAGCTGAATATGGCTTGAAATTGATGTCATAATTGATTGAGCCTTGGTATAATCCAAGTCAAAAATAGATTATTTAACGTATTTTTTCACAATGCTGACCAAGTCGTTCATCCTGATGGGTTTATTAAAAAATTCATCAGTGTTGATCTCTGTAAGTTTACTTCCTTCCATTTCAAACGCAGTCATTAATATTACATTAACATCAGAATCAATTTCTCTGATCTGTGAGATGAATTCAACTCCTGACATTTGGTTCATCTTTACATCTGATATTACAAGTCTGTAATCCTCGTGGTTTTGTTTAAAGTCATCTAGTGCGTCTGTGGGATTTGTAAACGGCCGAACACTTATACCATTAAGTGTCAAAATTTCGGAGAACAGGCCTACAATGTCAATTTCATCGTCCACTAGCATTACTAGATTACGCTTCAACAAGACTAAATGTGACAACCACGCATAAATAATTTCCCTAGGTGGAGCACAATTTTCAGCCAGATTCTTGTGAATGTCATTAATCTTGAGGGAAACAATCAAGTAATAAAGAAAAGAAATTCAAATGCTATCCTGAATACTTGGATTTGAAACTCTATTTCTTGCTTTTCTTGTCCACTGGAAGTGTAAAAGTAAAAGTTGCACCTTTGCCATCTTTGTTATTATAGGCCCATATCTTTCCACCATGACTATCAACAATACTTTTGGAAATATAAAGGCCCAAGCCAGTTCCAGATATTGATCTTGTTGCAAATTTTTCAAACAATCTAGGCATCATTTCTGGATTAATTCCTGTTCCAGTATCCTTTATTTCTATTACGACCGTCTCTTTGTCCATATCGTCTATTTTTCCATTGTTATCTTCATTGCCTCTGTAAGTTGTTATCATAATGTTCCCATTATTTGTAAAGTTGATTGCATTTGACAGTAGATTGTCTATGACCTGTTGTAATCTTGCTTCATCTGCGTACAGTGCTTTAGTAACATTATTTCTGGATTCAAAAGATATTTTTACGTCTTTTTCCAGCGCCTCTTTTTGGTGATCTTCAATTACCTGGTTTATAGTTTGGTCCAAATCAAAGTATGACTTGGTCAGCTGAAAATTCCTTCCTTCAATTCTGGATACATCAAGTACGTCTTCAGTTAATTTTTCGAGCCTCTTGGCATTTCTTATTATTTTGTCAAAGTACTGATCAAAATTTCTAAGATTTTTATGAATCATTTCCGAATAACCTAAGACTGACTGGATTGGAGTTCTAAACTCATGCGCAGCTATGTCTATGAATTCCTTTTGAAGTTTGTCATGATACGTCAATTTCTTTGTTGTTTCTTGTAACTCCTTTGTCTGTATGAATACAACTTTTCTTAATCCCTTGTTCCAATAAGTTATCACAAAAAAAATTCCTAGAGCACTTGCTGCAATAATTATCATGGCCATTATAGCAAAATTTCTTTGCTGGGCTACTAGCTCATCTAATGATGATGCTAAGATGTGAGGTTGAATCAATATAATGGTAAAATAATGTACTCCATTTGATACGACCGGAGCATACGATACTGTAAACTCTTTCCCATTCATAGTTGCATCAGATGTACCAATTCTTGGACTTTGCATTGCTGATCTGACGATACTTATTACGTTTTTTTCACGGAGGTCACCATTAACGTATGACTCTATTACTGAGTCGAATTTTTTGTCAAATACGTTTGTACCATCAAATTGAGGAATACTTGCATGAATCATCATACCACTTGAATCGACAAGGGAGAGATTTGTCGAAACCGTGGGAGGGGTCTGACTTTGAAGAGTACTGTTTAGAGTTTCAGAGCTTATACCAGCTAAAATTGCGCCTCTAAATTCATTGGTATTGTTTTGAGTATCAATTATAGGGTGTAGAATCAATATTCCCGATTGACCTTCTGTCAATTCTATTCTATTACTATATGAAGGAACATGTGTATCCTTAATTTTCTCAAAGTATGTTTGAGCTGAAGAAGAAAACTCTTTAATTTTTTCTCCTGAACTATCATTCAAATTTGAGCTTGACCAAATATGCGTGCCATTGCTGTCTACCCAACTGTAAAAATCAACAAAGTTATTGGTAGTCTTTTGAGCGGAATTCAATAGAATCTTTCCCACGTCCAAACGTTGGTCAACTAATTCTTGAGAAGAGGAAAGCATTTGCATATTTGCGGTTACCAAGTCAAGCTTGTTCTTGAGTATCTGACTAAGGTCCGATACCTTGACTAGCGTTGTGCTCTGAATATGTTCTACAGCAAGATGCTGGACTTCAGAAGAATTTCTCATATAATATTGATATGTGAGAATGGAAAATAATACTCCTGCTGCGACAATAGCAGAAATCATTAATACTATTCTTGCTTCCAATATTCTTTGAGACAACTATGAAGTAGATATATTCGGGAGCTTAAATATATTGTATGATAACCACAATGGTACACGAGCATTAAAGATATAAGTCTTTTATATAATTCTGATGACTTAAGGGTATGGTCAGATGTGCATTATGTGGTAGAGAAATTAGTGATCCCACAAAGTGTATCGTTTATCAAGGTTATAAATTTGATAAAGTAACATGCCTTTACATTTTCAAAAAGCTCAGCTATATCTACGATACTGCAATTGTTGACATTATCGAATCATGAAAGCTGAAATATTGGTAGATTGGATATAACAATTTTCAGAGTCCTTCTAATATCAGTACAATTTAAAAATAATAATCTTGACGTTACCAATTATCAATATTGTTAAAATTTCAATTTATCTTATTTACTTTATAATGATATTACTTTATAATGATATGATATTTATCTGAATTATTCATCCTTCCCTCACCGTACAAAGAATGGATTTCCATCTGTGATTATCTATGCCATGAACTAAAACTGAAATTTCGACAAAAATATGTGAT
>DASVGC010000041.1:0-7396 GCA_036379735.1 Nitrososphaeraceae archaeon | reverse complement strand
TTACTAAATGCCATCTTCCTATTTATACACGATTCGCATTCTCCGCATTGCACTACGTCTTTATGGATTCTTTTACCATTAGAATAGCAGCTCCATGATTCAAATATTTTATCTCCTAGCAGTTTGTGACCTAATTTTAATAGCTCAAATTTACTAATCCCTTCTACAGACGGAGACCATATGGATATTTTTCGTTTGATTCCATTCCTGATGTTGTCTTCCTCACCCATATTCAATGCATTTGTAATAGATTGAATAAATTTTGGTCTGCAGTCGGGGTAATGAAAATCATCAGCGTGAGCACCAAATACAATCAAATCCGCATTAACGCTAAATGCCCATGCTGATGCAATAGTTATGAAAACAGCATTTCTGATGGGCACTACAATACTTTGCTCGAATTTGGATGGAATTGAAAATTTGCTGTTAGTTAGTACATTAGAATTACCATACAATTCCTTCATAAAACTAATATCCACCGTACGATATTCGTCCGAATCCAATACCTTGGCGAGCTTTTTTGACTGAATTAATTCACGTTTAGCCCTTTGACCGTAAGAAAATGAAATTATCTTTATTGTATATTTTTTGTAATTCTTAACATATGCAGCAGCACAGAGTGAATCTAGTCCTCCGCTCATTATACATATTGCAATCTTTTTATCTTTCATTTAATGCGTAAACTCCTCCTATACCATACGATATTGCAACAAATATTCTGGATATTGTTAATACGTGTTGATGAATTAAAACAGGAGCAAGCAGTACATCTACTAGAAACAAAACTGGGATCATACCTATTGCAAGAATTCCAACAATAAATTGTTCCTTATTTTTGTAATTACTATAATATCTAATCAAAAAATATGTGGAGATGTTACCAGTCCCAATTCCTAAGAGTATCAGGTAGTGTGCAAAAGGATGGAAAATAGGTATGGCCAAAAATGGTCCTGCCCAACTTAAACCGTTAATTATTTTTGAATGAAGAGGCCATCTAATGCTATTTTTCATTCTGTTTCTTATTGATAATAACAGATTCTTCATTTTTGTAAACGCTATTCCCAAAACAAATACAAATACCAATATCCATGAAACTAGTTGATAATAGACTGGAACATAATGAGTTGCCAAGAATTCATTAATTATAGTACCGGCTAGAACAGCTAACGCAATACTGATAAAAACAAAGCCAAAAGCTCTAGATTCGATTCCTACATTTCCAGGCAATGGTCTATGAACTTTATTATTTCTTTAATTTAAAGCATTTACAGGACAAGATATCGAGAGTGAAAAAACATTAGTATAGAGTAAGTTTTATGGTTCGAACCCAGACTATGTTAGTGTTGTTTTGATCCACATTTGGGACAAAATTTTGATGCTGTTTTGAGAGGATAATTACAATTTTTACACTTGGGCGAAGATTTGACCTCTGTTGTATCTTTAAACATATCTGTAACTGCTCCACTTGGCTTGAATGATTCATCAGTATCTGGAAGGAAATCGGAACTGCTTGCCTTGTTGTTGACCTCATTAATATACGTCAACAAGCGAGGTATGGTCTTGTTTTTTCCAGGAACATTGACTTGGTCGCCTAACCATAATGCAAATTTCTTTAATGTCATTTCAGGAGTCGAAAAAGTTAGAGAATGTGTTGACATGTACTCTTCAGTAGCAGCTCTCCCATTAAACATCTCCATAACAAGTTAAAACAAAATGGAGTTTTTAATTATTGCGAATTCCCGCACTTGGGACAGAATTTAGCTGTTATAGGAATTGACGATTTGCAATTGACACAATTCTTTTTCGAATCCTGATTAGATTCACGTTTGATTGTTATGTCGACAGGTCTGAATGTTGGTTCACTTAATTGATTAGGTTCGGGTAACAGATATTGATCATTGTCTGATGGTTGGTTTCCACCAATACTACCCCCGCTGTCTACAAACGAATTGACCCCAAAACCCGAACCTGATGAAGGCTGTGCAATACCTCCGGTTGGACTTTTTAATGATGAACCTTTATCCAGTGCGGATTTCATTTCGAGTATTACTCTGATAGATAGAAAATTTAGAGCAGAAAGAGATATCATGAATTTTGCTATTTTTGCGAAAAATTCTTTATCACCGATTTTTCCCTTTTTGTAAAGTTGAGCATCATCAATAAAAGACTCATAATGGTCTTGTGTCTCGTTTACTAACTGTTTTAATTTCTCACTTAAACCTCCAAGCGTATCAACGCCAAATGACATGTTTAGTGATTTAGCTATGCAGTTTAATAAAAGTTTGAATCCAATAAAAAATTACAAATACTCAAATTGGAAACATGTAATTGAACGTTTGATTAATTCAAATAACCCCTGAATATTATACTTTTTGACAAGCACGAACGTTGGAGGGGTGGTCTAGACTGGTTATGATACCTGCCTTACACGCAGGTGGTCATGGGTTCAAATCCCATCCCCTCCATACTGATAACGATAAATATAGAAATACTGTAAAACATCACTGGATAACTAATGACACTAATTTCTAGTAAACTGATGTACATCGGTGTCATTTCTGTTATCATGATAGCTGTTGCCTCATATGGATTATTTTTTTATTTTCAGAGAGTCAACGAAAAAAGTATCAGAGAAAGTATATTTGAACAGGAACTAGAAAGGCAAATTAATTCTACCAAATCAGTTTCACAACATGTAGGCTCAGACCTTCGATTGGTTACTTCGATGCTCCAGGATTTGGCTGATTCGTTGTACCTTCAGAATGAAATGTTATCAGGAGATAAGGTCAGCAATCTACTAGAAGAAAAATTTAACCAGCTTAATTCTGTCACTAAAGTTGATAGTCTCTTAATTACAGACAATGAAGGTGTCATAACTACTCACAAAGCTTCACCGGGAATGAAGACTTTTGTCAATATAGATATTTCATCCAATGATTATATGAAGCAAACAATTGAACGTCTTCAGCCAGTATACTCTAATGGATTTACAGGAATAGATGGCAAGTATAGAATAGTGATAACGTATCCAATACAAAGCATGGAGGATGGTCATTATATTGGAACAGTTGTAGCAAATTTGCCTACTGTTGAATTTTTCAAGAATTATGGAAATGTTAATGATATTAGTTCACAGTTTTTGGTCGCGTTTGATAGAACGGGAAATCTTTTGGCCGTAGGAGCGAGCGGTGATTTAGTAGGAAAGAATTTCTTTGGCAATGAGACTCAGCAGTTTATCAATTACAATAAGGTTCTAAATAACTTGACCCAGTATTTGCTGGCCGGGAATGCTGGACATGCAATGTATGACTATGGAAGAGGTGAGAGATTGAATACTCAATCGCCGATATTGGTTGGAGAGGAACCTGTATATTTCGTTCAAGTGGTAACACCAACAGATCGCATATATCTGAAAATAGATTCGGTTCTTTTTACAGAAGGCTTGAAGATGTTTTCCTTACTAACGGGAACTACAGCTGCAATAATAGTTCTTGTCTTCCTTTTAAGAAAATGGTATAGCGTATTAGAGGATGAAGTCACAAAACGAACCAGCGATCTGAACGAATCCAATTACAAATTAATGAAAGCAAATGAATCACTCAAGATTAAGGATGAAGCCCAGAACCAATTCATTAATGTTGCGGCACATGAACTTCGAACGCCCATTCAGCCCATTCTCAATGCAATTTATCTCCTGCAATCCGAAGATTTGAGCACAGCCAAGAAAAATCAATATACAGATATCATAAAGAGAAACACAGAAAAATTGGGAAGACTTGCTGAGGATATACTTGACGTTACCAGGATAGAGAGTAATACTTTAAGATTGATGAACGAACGACTAAATTTGTACGATCTAATTCTAAATATTGTCGAAGAATATAAGAAAAATATTCAGTTTATTTATAAAGATCTTGTGATAAAATATGAGAGTCCAAGTAAAGTAATTTTTGTGATAGGAGATAAGTTGAGACTAAATCAGGTGTTGCTCAACCTTCTTGACAATGCGGGGAAATTTACCAAAAAAGGATCAATTACAGTTACAACTGAAATCATGTCAAATAAAATTAAAGTTATTGTAAAGGATACTGGAACTGGAATACATCCTGAAGTATTTCCCAAGTTATTTTCCAAGTTTGTAACAAGATCCGACAGGGGAACTGGGTTGGGTCTGTTCATTTCAAAGAGCATTATCGAAGCACATGGTGGAAAAATATGGGCAGAAAGTAGTTCTCAACAGGAAGGTGCTTGCTTTATTTTTACACTCCCACTTTTAGATGAGACGAATGGAAAACATATTGAGGAACATGATAAATAAAATGATAAAAAAGGATTATTTACTAACCCAAAGAACAATACTTTACATTTCGTTAATTGTTTTAATTGGTTGGCTTGTAGTAATGTCTCAATGTTATGTTGTTCAAGAAGGTTACGCACAGGAGCAAATTCAATCGCGTCAAACTTTAAACGATAAATCTCTAAAAGTTGCTTATTTAACTGATGGTCTTTTTAGCGATGCAGGGTGGGGAGCATTCGCTTACAACGCAGGTCAAGAAATAATTTCCAAATATGGTCATGAAGTTACTTTCCTAGATAACGTATCGATATCAAATATAGAAGCTACTCTCAAGGATTATGCAAATAAGAATTATGATATTATCATCGCACAAGGTTATGAATGGGGGGATCCAGTTATTCAAGTAGCAAAAGAATTTCCTGACATAAAATTTATTGTATTCACTGGATTAGTAAAATCTGAAAATGTAGTTTCAATTTTCCCTAAACAGCAGGAAGCCACGTATCTACTTGGAGCACTTGCAGGTATGCTTTCAAAAAACCACACTATTGGATTTATCGGGGGGGATGATAAATATCCCAACCTCAAGAAGATATACGAAGGTTACAAACAAGGTGCATTGGATGTTAATTCTAATAGTACGGTACTTGTGACTTACCTGAATGATTGGGATAACCAAACTAAGGGAAAATCCGCAGCTCTATCTCAGATTGAACAAGGTACAGATTTTATTTTGCATGTCGCTGATTCAGCAGGCCAAGGCGTTATCCAGGCAGCAAAGGAGAAAGGAATCTATGCATTTGGTGCTGTGTCAGACCAGAATAAATTGGCGCCAGATACCGTAGTTACGTCATTTGTCCTTGATCCGGTAAAGGCATATGACTATGTATTCAAGATGATTCGTTTGAACAACTTTACAGGAATGATTTATACTCCTGGAATAGAATCGACAAAGAATTCAACGACAGAAGATGGAATACTTTACATAGCTCCGTTCTATGATTTTCAAAATAAGATACCCAAAGACATTCAAGATAAATTTCTCCAATTAAGTCAAGATATTAGGAATAAAAAAATCATTGTTCCAGAGTGACATCGTGCCAGAGTGACTTTATGATTAGGTAATCCAAACTCCAAACAAATGTAACAAAGTCAGTTCTTACTGCACATCATACGTCAGCATACATGGTGAACTCATGTGGGTGAGGACGTACTGCCAGTTCCATATGTTGTTTTGCTGCATCTTCAATTATTCGTTCAATAACATGTTTACCAAATATTGGTTTCAAGAAATCAGAGTCAGATTTTAATTCCTCTATTGATTCTCTTAAACTAGCCGGCAATTGTTGGATTTTATGTTCTTCTCTGTCAGCATCAGTCATTTTGAATATGTCTGCATCAACATGATCATTTGCTTCTATTTTCTTATTAATTCCATCAAGACCAGCTGCAACAATTGCAGAAAAAGCCAAATACGGATTACATGACGGATCTGGCGCTCTAAATTCTATTCTTTTAAGGTATGCAAATTTTTCGCCCTTGTAGTGTGCAGGGATTCTGATTATTGCTGACCTATTACCCGTACTCCAGGCGATGTAAACAGGTGCTTCGTATCCGGGTATTAACCTTCTATATGAATTTGTAGTTGGAGCTACAATTGCTGCAAGAGCCTTTGCATGATCAAGTATTCCACCAATGAAATACCTGGCAGTTTGTGATAGTTCCGCGTATTTGTCATTTGGATCGTAGAATAGATTATTTCCTTTATTCCAGAGACTAACATTAACATGCATACCTGAACCATTATCCAATGCAATTGGCTTGGGCATCATTGTTGCAATCATGTTATGCTTTTTTGCAATGTTCTTGACGATGTACTTGTAACTTTGAACAGAATCGGCAGTGTTAACCAGACTATCGTAACGAATGTCTATTTCACATTGTCCGGCAGTCGCGACCTCATGATGATGGGCATCGCAAATTATTCCGAAATTTGAGCTGAGAACATCAACACATTCATGCCGATAGTCCATAAGAGTATCTCCAGGTGGACTTGGAAGATATCCCTCCCTCAACCTGAGGGTATAACCGACATTTTCTGTTGACCATGGTGCTTCACGGGAAGTAATTTCATAGCTTTGACTATGAAATGAGGTTAAAGTGTTTACTTGTAACTTATCAAAGACAAAAAATTCCACCTCCGGTCCCCAGTATGAAATATCATATCCATTTTCTTTGACGAACTTTTCTGCGTTCTTAGCTATCCCACGTGGATCGGCCATGTAGGGAGATCTCTTTTCACCGCCGGATTGAATGTCGCATATCAATCTGGCTGTAGGATACTTTTCTATCCATGGAATAAAGGCATATGTTGAAGGATCAGGTCTAATTATTAAATCGGATTCGTGTATCTCTGTAAATCCTTTAATCGAGGAACCATCAAGTTTTGGTAGTCCGTCCTTAAAATCCTCCTTTCTTAACATATTAGCTGCCATGGTAGTATGGTGAAATCTTCCGAATAAACCAGTAAATTGCAAATCAACAAATTTTATTCCTTCTTCCTTGATTTTAAGCAAAACATCATCGCTGGTATATGTTAGAGGCTCAAATTCTCCATTAACAATTTTATAAGGCAATCAGAACCGATTATATTTTTCTCATAATTAAGTTTTAAATTGGAACATGTACCTGTTTTGAGTTTTAGGGTTTTGAAACTTTTTTACATTGTTAGAAAATTTACTTGATTAAAATTTTAATAAACTGGTATTTAAATAGAAATTACCAAAAAAGGTAGAAATTATTGGCGGAAATAGACGATAATAACAACAGCAGAAATTCCGAGAAAAAGATGGAATTGGATTTTATCATGGAACTATTGAAAAAGGAAACACAAATCCCAAAGATCCAGGCAATGTCACCGGATGTTTACAAGAAAATTGCACAGCTGATAAAGGAACTTTCCATCCAAAAGTATGAGGGGTTAGAGTTAGATGTACATCACGAGTTGATAAAATTACTAGTATTATCAACAAAATCATTAATTGAATTGAGAACTCGGAAGCTTTTAGAAAATTCTAATGCAAATATGTCTTATCCTTC
>DASVGC010000040.1:0-2752 GCA_036379735.1 Nitrososphaeraceae archaeon | reverse complement strand
TGGACGTCGTTTTTGCCTAGGTATACGCTAATGTTTGAAAGTTGATTGAGTCCTATGTTATTGATCCTTACTCTGTAGTATGTACCAGCTATATCCGTCGTATCCTTAGTAGCATCAACTTCTAGTGCGTATGGAACTCGGGATTGTTCCTTTACAATAAAAAAAATTAATGCTGCGATGAATATTACTCCTACCGCAGAATAGTAAAGGTAAATTCTTCTCATATTAGGTTCAAACAATATGTAGTTTATTAAATTTGAGCAGAATCAGAAGCTGTATGTTGGGTTCCTAGGATTTTAATGTATTAATGCTTAAAAATAGTGTGTTCAAAGAAATAATATTGCAAAATATAAATTCATAAGCTGAGTTCACTTATCTGAATTGGCTTTTGACATACCTAACTGGGTCGCCGTAATCATCGAATTAGGAATAGGCATTGGAATTGCTATCATAGTATTTAGAATTCAAGCCAAAACTTCAAAATTAGCCGAAGAGCTCCTTTCGAAGATTTCATTTATGACATCTAGGGTGGATTCATTGTTAGAACAAAGAAGATTAGATGAGCAGTCCAAAAAAACATTTGAATGTACCAGAATCATCGACCACTTGGAATATATCCAGAAAAAAGAAATTGAATTAAAAGAATATTTGACCAATTATATCTCTGGAGATACGACAAACGAACAGTTGCAATATTTTATCAAGCAGAATTTCATGCCAATAGCCAATTACAGAATTCGTGAAATAGAAGATGCTACCAGACAAATAGCAGACAAACTAAGTGACAACAAGTTGAGAGTGGACTTCTTGTCCTATATAGAGGCGTTCTTAAATCTTAGCGAAACAGTAGTGATGGATGATAAAAGGCGAAATGATGACGATCTTGAGAGTTTTATTATTTCTATAAATCTTCAATTAAGAAGAGTTCAAGAATTTCTAACAAGATTTCGTAATGAAATTAAACAGAATGATGAATCTGTTAAATAGAATCATCATCTATCTCTATCTTTATCTTTTACTAATTTGGGATGTTAGTTATATTACTTAAGATAGATAACATTCAAGAATTTGATTGAAAATTCTTTAATTTTTCCTTTCTTCTACTCACATTGATACCTATTATGATTGTCTTAGAATCTAAATTCGTAATTTATCAGTACCTTGCGGTAGGATTGGAAATCAGATTTCATGAATTAAATCTTTGAGATTCCTCTTTGGTTTAGGTACCAGCATCTTTATTGGATATCCCACACAAAGGATTGATGATGGAAAAAGGTCCGTACCCAGGATTTCCCTAATCCTATTTTCATCCAACATACCTATCCAAATTGAGCTTAAACCTAAAGCATGTGCGGCCAATTGCGAATATGCGGCTGCAAGTGTGGCGTCCTGTTGTGAGAATTTTCTAATTGTGTCAGCGGGAAAATTTAATTTTACCCTATCGGGGTTCATGCAAAATACAAGTACTACTGGAGCATTTACATATGGTTGATTATTTGCAGCCTGTACTAGTTTGTTCTTAACTTCTTGTTTCTTTATGTGGTATATCTCAAAACCTTGGAACCCGCCTGCCGTAGGTGCAGTATCTGCCGCTGCAAAAATCATTTCAAGCTTCCATTCTTCAACATCTCTATTTTCAAATTTTCTCTGCGATCTTCTAGTAAGCATAACATTGAAAATGTTTGTTTGTACAATGTCTTCTACATCATGGCTTGGAACATCTTCTTTAGGATATAGCAGTTGTGTATGCTTATCGGTAAACATTCTTGCAAAAATATCACTCGGAAAAGACACATACTTGTAATACCATTCAAGTTATTAAAATGGATCCGTTCAAAACGCAGTAATGATTAAGGGATAATTGTTATTAATTTTCAATGAACTCGGATTTACATTTAGTTAAATGTTTATTAACTATTCGTAGACTACCACTAGATGGTCAAAAATGGTTGGGAGAAAAAGACCTCAAATTCCACCAAAAACATCAAGAATTATTAACAACGGCGCTTCGAACATCCAAGGCATGATTGAGACGGTACAAAATAGTCTATTTGACATAACAAATGAAATTGCAAAAGTTCAGCCTAGATATGCTCAATCAGTTTCAAATTTTCAAACTGAATATCTTGAGGCAACTAGGATGGTGATTCAGACCTTTGCCAATTATCAAAGTACTCTTATCAAATTTAGTTGGATTAACTTTGATAGTAGATCTGTCTTTTATACTGAACAAATTAAGAATCAAGTCACCATGTTAACAGAAAATATTATCAAGACCTGCAATATTTGGCATCAAATCACACTTGATTTAATTGATATTTCAAAAGAGAATATGAAAATCTATACCGAAGCAATGACATCAATGGATATCCGCACTAGAGATCTTATGAGCTCTTGGAACTCTTATCTAATTCCAACATATAGCAAGTAATCAGTTTAGTTATAATATTTTGTTACTAAAGTAGGTACACAATATATTTGCTTGATTACTCATCAATTCAATTTATTGAAATTGATTCAACTAATTGAGACAAGTCAATTCTATAGTAGTCAATCATAGCTGCGTCATACTGTTGAACTATCTCAATTGGTTCTCCCTTGTTCTTTCTATTGGTAATTAGTTCCCTTTGAGAGTAGCTTGTAACATAGGAGTAACCGCGTCTTCTTGCTTCTTTTAGAAATTCCGATCTAAGCATATGACCTCCTTTTTCTCCCAGGTATCCGGTTCTAATTGCAATCCATTCCATAAAAA
>DASVGC010000039.1:0-3344 GCA_036379735.1 Nitrososphaeraceae archaeon | reverse complement strand
TGTTGGCCCATTGGCTGCTTCTGCAACAATTTTTGTCTTTATATTTCCAGCATTATCTTTTGTAATTTGATTTTCCAAAGCAGCAGGAATCAATATAGTACATTCCGTTTCAAGCAGTTCCTTGTTAGAAATTGTTTGAGTGCCTTGGAAATTTGATACAGAACCAGTTTTTTCTTTATGCTTTCTAAGCGAGTTAGTATCAATTCCGTTTTTGTTTATTATACATCCCTTTGAATCACTTGCAGCAATAACTTTGGCCCCTTGTTCCTCGACAAGCTGAGCAGCAAATTGTCCAGCGTTTCCGAAACCCTGTACAACAATCGTTGCACTTTTCATGTCAATGTTCAGTTTCTTGGCGGCCTCTCTTACAGTAATTGCCAGACCTCGACCCGTCGCTTCATTACGCCCGAGGGAACCCCCTATTTGGATAGGTTTCCCTGTAATCACCTCAGGTTGAATGTAATTTCCTTTGATGACTGAATAAGTATCCATAATCCAGGCCATCTCCTTTCCTCCCGTGTATACATCAGGAGCAGGAATATCCTTGTATGGTCCAATAATATCAGAGATTCCGTACGCATATCTACGTGTCATTCTTTCCAACTCTCCTTCCGACATACTTTTTGGGTCACAAATAATGCCACCCTTGCCGCCACCAAACGGTATATTTGCAATGGCGCACTTCCATGTCATCCACATAGAGAGTGCTTTGACTTCATCTATTGTTACTTGAGGGTGATAACGTATTCCCCCCTTAAATGGTCCTAATGCATCATTATGTTGAGAACGAAAACCAGTGAAAACCTTGATTGTTCCATCATCCATTTTAACAGGAATAGATATCGTCAATATCCTCTTTGGTTGAGCCAAAAACTGATGAAGACCTTTGTCAAGACCTATAATAGCTGAAACTTCATCAAGTTGAGTAAGTGCATTTTCAAATGGATTGATTCCACTAATTGCAGTATTTGACATTACGTGAGTTGAAAAAATCAGATATTTAAATTTTGAAGCGAAATGTCAAAAAAAGCATATTAGAAGATTGGCAAGCTATCTGTTAATTTTCTCTAAAATAAGAAGCCGTAGTTCTTCATCATTCTTGTTGATATGATTTATCCCCAAAGATTCAGCTAGCATTTCGAGTTTATGACGTTCATTGTCAACAGCCTGAGCAATCCTAGGTCCAACATAATTAGAATCATCTTCAATTCTTTGTTTAAGGGACATCGAGCGTACCTTTTCAAATTCCCCCATTGCTTTTCCAATCGTTCTTGAAAATTCAGGTAGTTTCTTTGAACCAAATAAGAGAATAATTATTAGAAGTCCAATAATTATCCATTCTGAACCACCTATGCTCATTAGGTAACTTTCCAGCATATGAATAATGTAGATTTAAACAAATGAAAAATAAGTCTTTGCCAAAAATCAAATTATGGACATACCTTTCATAGCAGATGTATAAAGGCAAGTAAACATTTAGAGACTTTTTCAGATACTAAGACAAGATTCATTAACTTTGAATTGATATCTAATTCAATAGATGATGCATGAAAGGGAAGAAATGGCCCTGAGAATTCGAGAGTTTATCGAATCACTAAATCATGAGTGCAGAGATGGAGCAATTGTCACGGTAGAGGGCAAGAAGGATGAATCTGCCTTGAGAGAAGTAGGATTCAGTGGCGAAATATTGGTTTATAATAATTTTAAGGGGATTACAAATTTTGTAGATCACGTATCGAGGAGCGGTAGAAAAGTCATACTCTTGCTGGACAGGGACAAAAAGGGGAGAACCCTAACATCAAAAATATTCAAAAAATTAGATCTGTTCGGTTACCATGATGGTTTGCATTACAAAAAGTGGTTTGTAAGGATAACCCATGGCAAGATAATGTGTATTGAAAACCTGTCTAACTATTGCCTACCGATTGCAGAGAAATACTCCAAATTTACTTACCGATAAAACGCAATAATCTAAGTTTATATCTCTTGGGACTTAATTTAGAAATTGATGCAAAGAAGCGTTGTAAACAGCTATGAGATAAGAAATGATTTTCCAATATTTAAGAAAAAAATTAATGGTAAGGAACTAGTTTATCTCGATAATGCATCTACTACACAAAAGCCATATTCTGTAATAGACTCAATCACTGATTTTTATACAAATTATAATTCCAATATTCACAGAGCAGTTTACCAATTAGCTGAAGAGGCAACGGCATTATATGAGCAAAGCCGAGAAAAAATTGCCAATTTTATTAATGTGCGTCCTGAAGAAATAATCTTCACAAGGAACACCACAGAATCGATAAATCTTATTGCGCACTCTTGGGCAAGAACAAATCTGAAAAAAGATGATGGCATAGCCATTACCGAATTAGAACACCATAGTAACATAGTCCCCTGGCAGATACTATCTCAGGAAATCGGAACAAGATTGGAATACGTCGGAATTGACGAAAACGGGTTTTTAGATCTTGACCATTTAGATGATCTGATTTCTTCAAAAAAAGTGAAACTGGTATCAATAAGCCACATGTCAAACGTTCTCGGAACCATCGTACCAATTGAAAGGATTATCAAGACTGCCCATGAAAATGATATTCCCGTATTAGTGGATGGTGCACAATCAGTACCGCATATGCCAGTAAACGTCAAAAAAATGGATTGTGATTTTCTAGTATTCTCTGCACACAAGATGTTAGGTCCTACTGGGGTGGGAGTATTATACGCTAAAAAAGAATTTCTCGAGAAAATGAGACCATTTATGGGCGGCGGGGATATGATCAAAGAAGTCTTCAAGTTTCACACAAATTATAACGAAGTTCCCTACAAATTTGAGGCTGGCACTCCTAATATTGCGGATGTAGTGGGATTTGGTGCCGCAATTGACTATTTAGAAAAAATTGGTATGGAGAATGTTAGGAAACATGAAATTGATCTAACGGAATATGCTCTTGAGTCAATTCAATCAATAAATCATCTTACGATATATGGACCAAGAGACCCTAACTACAGAGGAGGAGTTATCTCATTTAATATAGCAGATATCCACCCTCATGATCTCGCTACAATAATGAATGATCATGGAATAGCAATAAGGTCGGGTCATCATTGTGCCCAAGTTCTAATGCAAAGATTAGACGTTCCAGCAACTTCTAGAGCAAGCTTTTACATTTATAATACTAAGGAAGAAATAGATAAGTTTGTTAATGCTATTAAAGAGGCAGGGAGAATCTTCAAGATATGAGCGATGATATATACAGAGAAATTATACTGGACCACTACAGGAATCCAAGAAACAAGGGTAAATTGGAGAATGCTGATGTTACAGTGCATGATAGTAA
>DASVGC010000038.1:0-4292 GCA_036379735.1 Nitrososphaeraceae archaeon | reverse complement strand
TATTACGGTGCCGGCACCATAGTTACCTGAGGGTATTATTCCTTCAAAATGCAAGTAGTCCAGAGGATGATCTTCTACCAATATGGCTAATCGCTTGGTCTCCGGATTCGTGGAAGGACCCTTTGGAACAGCCCACGATACAAGGACCCCATCTTCTGATTCCAATCTAAAATCGTAGTGTAATCTTGAAGCATCATGCTTTTGAACTACAAATGCTCTCATTTTCCTATTTTGTAATTGACGTTTTAGCTTACCTTTAGGTTCAAGAGTTTTGGTAAAATCCCTTTTCTTGTTATAATTTGCAAGTGATGATTTTGAATCTGTCACATTTACCCACGCCTAAATTACGTTTCTATATAATTAATTCGTCGAAATCTAAAATTTAGCAAGCAAATAATATAGCACCATAAACTATAAAATGAGCTATTGAAACTAGCAGTTTAGTAACAACAAAATGTCATTTACTAAAATGCAGATATTGTTATTATCAATAGTTTAGATTGGTCAGTTACATTTTTTCTAAAAGTTGTTGCTTCATCTTTTGAAAATCAGATTCACTCAAGATCCCCTTCTGTTTTAATCTGGAAAGTTTCTCAATTTCATCAGCGATTGAAATAGTATCAATACTGCTTGTTGCTTCACCAGTGTTATTATGTTTCATTCGTCGCCTTATTATTTCTAAAAGCTCTTCAGCCTTGTCTTTAGGGAGCGCTTCAATTACAGCTCCGTGATCGTTTTCTCCGCTAATATTTTCATCCATCAGTCCTAACTTGCTCTTGTTTACTAATGTCGGCGCCTCAAATAATATAGTTGAGGTAAGAATTCCCTTCTGTAATTTAACGCTAGTTATAACGTCGTATGGAATATCAATAAGTTCCGATTTTAAGCCCAGCATGTACGGATCTCTTATAATCACTCGTCTGTCAGTTGCTATGACAGTATTTGGTGTTAAAGCGGAGCCACCTGGCATGAATCTTGATTCCCTGGCTACAAGCAGTACTTTTTCATCGGAGTTTAATATTTTCTCAATCTTCTCGATTTCATTTAAATCATTTCCATCAGTTATATCAGTATTAAACGAACGCTTTTCATCCGCCACCAATTTATCCACTTAATATAATGTCCACATATTTAATAAAAGCTCCCGTTGATGAATAGGCCTCCAATATCCACAATGCTTGAATTAGATTTTTAGGAGTGAGAATTGGGAAACTAGAGTTTTTTCTTATGTAGAAGATAAAATGATTTCTTCTGGGATAACAGGCTTATTATGAGAATATAGTTCTAGTCGACAGTTTGAACTGTCAGGCTGTGTTATGAGTTGATTTTTCCTGGATAGAACACATGTGATATTAATCTGTGATAACAATTATTACATACAAACATATCTAGAAATTGATTTAACGAATGAATGTGTTTTCTACAATAGTCACATTTCATAGTTTCCATCAATATATTATGCTCATTAAAATTTAAATAGTTTTTAATACTAATTTAGGCAAATATTTTCTTGATCAATTTTCTATATTAAGCGTCAATCGTTATTAAACATCTGTTCACTATAAGCCCTCATGATTATTAGTTGAAGTTGAATGATCTGAAATTGATACATTAATACATTATAAAAATAAATAGAAACAATTAAAGGACTCATTTGCTATTTCTCGATAATTATAGCATGAAACTAATTTTTGAAGGATTATTAATCATCTGTGCTTGTATGTGGACTTTAGCCTTATTTCAATTAGAAATTGTACCGCAAACAGTTCTTGCTGCAGAACAGCCCATGGCAAATACCAATAAGACTAATTATGGTTATCAACTTGAATCAAATGTTACTCATGATAATACCAATGATAATACCACAAGTGAAATTACTTATACGGAACCCCAGCATGGAATTTCTTTGTCGTTCCCATCAAATTGGACATTCTCCGCTAGTGGTTTACCAGAATATAATCAAATAGCTGCATTTTATGCTCCGTTACAAAACCTTTCTGATCCAATCCCTGCGAGATTCACTATTGCTGTAATGAGTTATGAGAAAGAAGTACCGCTCAAAGACTTTACCAATATGACAATATCCTCACTTAATCAAACTGGCCAAGTTACGATAACAAATTCTGATCCAATTACTATAGCAGGACAACCAGGTCATCAACTTGTATTTTCAACATTACCAAATATGGGTAATCCTATTTCATTTGAGATATTGCATTCTTGGACTATAATAGACAACAAAGTGTATGTTTTTCAATATAGCGCCGAAAGTGTTAAATTTAACACTCATCTCCCTACGGTAAAGCATATTTTAGAATCATTGAGTATAGAGTAAAATAGATACAAGAATCCGATGTTGGATAATTGTTCAAACATGATAGTGTAGTCAAATAATCTATCATGAGAAGATTACAATATTATCTTCCATTTAGTAGACGATTAGTGAACCGCAGAAATTAACTAGGAGAAATCATATCGTATTGTGTTGAGAACGAATGGGAAGTAAAAGAAAAAAGTTAATCATTACAATAGTTCCATTGCTGTTCATAGTTATACCCATTTTTCTTCAGCTTTCGGTTACCAAGATGTCTTCACTAGAATCTCTGACCAAGTTAGATAAATTTGGAATAAAGGAGATATATCCTACTAAATCAGGAGGAAGAGAATGGTTTATTGACATGGACAGGCCAACTGAGGATCCCGGGTTTAATCTAGGATCGAACATTACAAAGCAATTGGATGGTTCGTGGCAGATAAATGGAAGGCTTGATAATCGCACATACGTCGGAGAAGTCAGAATGGAAGTCGGTAGACTTCAGGGATCCGAAGAATGGAAGAATGTCGAAATGACAGGATATGCCAAAATAGTTCCATCCAATAATCCAAATGACTCGCTAGTTTGGTCGATCAGAGGAGGTAGACATAATAGCACAGTTCCTTGTGAAGGAACAGCTCTTAAAGGTGGAATCGATGTTAACGGCACTGTTTCATGGGTAAAGGAAATATGGCACACAGGTGGATATACTAATAAACGAGCAGAAACACAAGTTACGGAACCCATTATTGGAAGATGGATTGGTTGGAAAGTCGTTGTCTACAATATGAATAATGATACGTCAGTAAAAATGGAATCTTATCTTGATAACAGAGCAAATAATCGTTGGGTAAAGGTTACTGATTTGGTAGATAATGGCGGATGGTATGCAAATGAGCCAGATCTTTTATTCTACGCAGCAAACTGTGGCAAGGCTAAAGATCACATAATAATAAATGGTGGACCTTTGGCCATCTTTCGATCTGACAATATGACATGGAACTTTAGGGATTTGAGTGTGAGGGAAATTCAGCCTCCATCATTACCTTGAATTTGATATCATCCCATGATTGACGATTTAAACCAACGAATCCGCGTCCTAGCTCTTATAATCTTTGTTGACCACAGTAATAATACATGCCAGCTAGAAGCCTGTGGCAAGGTAGCATCTCATTTGGGCTTGTAAATATACCGGTTAAACTATACACAGCAACCAATAACAGGGAATATGTTTTCAATCAACTATGCCAAAACGGACATAGAATTAGATATAAGAAATGGTGCCCAGAGGAAGAGAGAGAGGTTCCTTATTCAGAGATAAAAAAAGGGTATGAAATTGAAAAAGATAATTATGTAGTATTCGAAAAGGAAGAACTTGACAAGATAAAATTAAAAACGACACACTCAATTGATATTAAAGAATTTATAGAATACAAGGAACTCGATCCAATATTAATAGATAACAGCTACTATGTAGCTATTGATACCAAAAAAGGAAACGAAAAGGCTTATGCACTTTTAGTAAAAATATTAAATGAGAATAACTTGGTGGCCATTGGTAAAATTGTTCTGAAGGACAGGGAAAACGTGATGGCTTTAAGGCCATACCAAAGGGGTCTTGTTATGCATATCTTAAATTATCTGGACGACATGAAGCCTGTGGATGAAATACCAGAAATGGGTAACACAAAAACAAAACTAGATCCACAAGAAATTTCGCTCGGTAAAATACTAGTACAAAAGTATCGCAGCAGGGAGTTTGATATAGGTGATTATTCTGATACTTATGTTCGTGAACTAAGGAGGCTTATAGAGGCAAAGAGCAAAGGAAGAAAATTTGTTTCATCAGCGCCCAAGCAAGCAAAACCCACCAAGGATCTCCTTGAGGCGCTCAAGGCCAGCATCGAAACCAAGGGCAAGTAAATACAAACAAAACTCACACATCGATTCACTATCATAGGGCTAATAATAGTAACAA
>DASVGC010000037.1:0-12392 GCA_036379735.1 Nitrososphaeraceae archaeon | reverse complement strand
TGGTTGCATTACTTTTCCAGCTTCGACCAATGATGGATCTGAACTCTTTGCTATCACCTTAGATACAACATCCCAGTCAGTAACTATGCCAACTGGTCTTTCTTTTTCAGTTATAATTACACTACCTATGTTATGTTCTTTCATTTTCATAGCAATGTCAACAACATTATCGCTTGGAGCAGCAGTGATAACTGGACTATTCATAATGTCTCTAACAAGAACTCGTGTCGTCATGTTTGCATCGGTATTTTCTACTAATTTCTTTGTCACAAGATAATTTACGCAGTTTGGTTTAATTATTTTTCTAATCACTATTGTGTGAATTTGTAAGTTAACAAAAAGATCTCTGCGTCTAGCTAACTGATCTTGACATCATTCTCTGATTGGCCTCTTTCTATACGTTCTATCTTGGATTGTCCTGTTGGCAATACTCTAATAAAATCATCCAGTAGAACTCTTTTTAAATAATCAGCTAGGGCGGGATCAGATTCAGAAATTACTCTAACAAATTCGCTTTTTAGTTTCTTAGCTAGGTTCATTGGATCAGAACCACCAGGTAATAACGAAGCGCAAACCAAACTCCTTTTCTTGATTGAATCTAAAGGTCCAGAAACAATAGTATACCTATTCTCAATCTTAACAAGACCGATAGATAATTTTAGCTCAATGCCCCTGCAAAAATTTCTCTTACCTTCAATTACAAAGGAACCCTTTGGCAAGAATTGACCTGTTGGAGCGCCTTTCTTTACCTGATTAGGGAATATCCAGTACGCGTCTCCACTTGACAGCCCATCTTTCCAAGCTCTACTAAATGACACTGTAGCTTGAGCAGTCTCATCAATGTAATTCGAAGTCCCTGTGTCCTTGTTTTTCACATTCTTTACAAGAAAAAAAGGGGACCCATGAATTTCCGCGTGAAAAACTATGTCGTCCTCTGTCATATGTTTACGAATCACTGCTGAATTAGAGGACGCGTCTCTCCCACCTATGACTAGATGATCGTCGGTAGTCAGGAACCAGCGATATCGCTCATACCATTGCTTTGATTCCAAGGTACTGAATTGAATTTTTTCATGAATTTTTTGAGTCTGACCACGCAGTTTTTCAATTTTCGACCTAAGTTCATCACTTGCTTTATCAATATGGGTAGCTCCACGTTCAAGTTCTTTTGCTCTAGTATACAACATTGATGAAAATTTTGGAATACTGGGCTCTAACTTTATTCTTTCATCAAGTAAATCAACATAGGTAATTCCATTTTCCTGAACAAATCTAGAGTCATTTTTTTCCAAAAACGTCTTGACAGAATTATCGTTCATATCTTGGATACCAAAAGAGGAAAGTTTCATTAGATCGCTAGCGACACTTCTGAGACTCTTTGATCTTAAGAGAACGTTCATTTTTGCTTTGTTTTGTTCTTCCAAGTCATGTTCTAATTCCAATATTATCCTGTCAGATTCTTCGGTCTTGAGGCTACGCCCTATTGATAAAATCTCGTTACTCAAAACCTGATCTATTGCTTCCATGAACGTCTCAACTTTCCTTGAATTAGATTCCTTTGACATTGAGATCGGAGAAGCATCTATCGCCACTCCCGAATCGTCGATAGTAACTGACGGTTCGTGATTTTTTTCATCTAATATCCTATCAGTCAATTCTTTAGTCTTTTCATAAATAATCTTGATTTCCTCATTACTAAGCTGGTTCGCAAATTTTGTATCAATTTCTGATTCAGATATTATTTGTTCGACATATTTCCTTGGCAAGGACGTTGATTTTCCCAACCATTTTAAAACTTCAGTATTTTCTGGTACCTGACTGAGGTTCTTTGTCATACTTTCCAGAGTAATTTGTAGAACATCTTCGCCTCTGCTAGGAGGGAGAGCATATTGTGACCCAGTCATAAGAGTTCTGTGCCTTACTTCAACTGAATTTAATATCCATATTATCTTCATTGATTCGTCGCATAAAACGAAGTTTCCCTTTCCAAAGATTTCAACTATCAGTATCCTCACTTTGTCATCTCTACCTACAAAATGAAGAAAATAGATTCTCTCACTGCCTGGTTGAGATACGGAACTTATTTTTGCCCTTTCTATTTCTCGACTAATTACGTTAACAAATTGGGTTTCTTCGACTTGTTTGTATTTCTTATTAGTTATCCAAATACCCTCGGTGGAAACCATTAGCATAATATCAGGCTGTATTGGGTGGTGAAGTTTTAGTAGAATTGAATTCTTTGTAATAGACGAAATATTACTTACGTAAAATTCAGATGGCACAGTTGAGCTTATCTTGTTTACAAGATAATGAAGCTCTATCCCCGATAATTCCATGTAATTGACTGTAGATGAGGATGAATATTAATTAAAAATTCAGGTATGAATCGAAAAGAATTAAACCTGCAATTAATGTGAAGAAATCAATTGGATCAACTAGATAAGATATACTATATGAGAGCCTTTGTGGGTGTTATCTGCGGTGTAATTCTTGGTATAATCTTTAGCACCTATCAACTCCCTGGTGTGGTACCGGGCTCTGTGGGAATAATCATTCTACTAGCATTATTGTTCTATGTGATTTCATATGTTATTGCAAAAAGAATTGGTTCAGGACTAAAAACTGAAGATAGAAAAAAAGTTTCTACCAATGGTGTCTTTCCCTTTATCTTTTTGCTGATAATGTTCACGATTGTTACGTACACTGGATTACGAACTTGACGATGATCTAAAAGAATTTAATTTCAGGGCATTTAATCTAGGTTAGATGATATGGAACTATACTACTCCAGGCATACCTGACGAATTATTCGAACGTTCCGAGAACGTTCCAATAACAAAGGAGGACATTCGTTCAATTGTCCTAAGTAAGCTGCGTCTAAGAAAAAAATATACAGTTATCGATGTAGGATGTGGAAGCGGCAGCATCACCGTGGAGATTTGTTTGCAGGTAAATTCAAAAAATGTATACGCAATAGATTCTGATAAGAACGCCATTGAACTTAGTAAGAAAAACTTAGATAAATTTGGTGTTTCAGCAAATTTAATTTATTCAAAAGCTGAAGAAGTCCTACCATCACTTCCGTTCGCTGATGCAATAATAGTCGGCGGAACAAAGGGAAAGACTGAAAAAATAATAGAACTTTGTATTTCTAAATTAAAGAAGGATGGAAGGCTTGTTGTCGATACCATACTTGTAGAGACTATGTATAAAGCCCTAAAAACAGTTAAAAGGCAAAAGATGCGAAATATTGAGGTTACACAAGTCTCTATCGCCAAAGGAAAGAGCGTGGCAAGTGGGACGATGCTTGTTTCCAGAAATCCCATACTAATTTTGTCTGCTACAAAATAGTGATTTTACATACGAAATCAATACCCGGGGAAATGGCAATTATGTCTATCAGGAATCAATGTTGTAATCATCATGTAATCAATGATGTAAGGAATCTTTTCTTTTTACTTTAAATTACACAATTTTTCAACTCAAGTAATGAAGCTTTCATGCATAGGTTGCGGACCCGGAGATCCTGATTTACTGACGGTAAAAGCTGTGGACAGAATCAAAAAAGCAGACGCGATTTTTACCCCAACATCCAAGGAAGGAAAGCCCAGCATAGCTCTATCGATAGCAAAAAAATACATAAACGAATCAAATACCACAATAACAAATCTAATTTTTCCAATGACAAAAAATAAAGATTTACTAAAATCACAGTGGAAGACTAATTCCCAGAAAATAGCAGATGCCATTCATTCTGGAAAAAATTGCGTTTACCTTACAGTAGGAGATCCGTCTTTGTATAGCACATGGAATTATATTCACAGAGAATTAAAGGAAAATTACAATAACATAGACATTGAAATCATTCCGGGTGTACCATCTTTCTTTGCTTTCGCTGCTCAAGCGAAAATGAGTTTAGTAGAAGGTGATCAGACTTTAGGTATCGTTCCTGCGTGCTATGATTTGAATAAAATTAGGCAAACTGTAGAATCTTGTGATTCTATAATATTTCTCAAGGACGGACGATACTTTGACAGCGTGATTGAAATCTTATCTGAAACTGGTTTTGGTGATGATTCTGTGATTACTATCGCTCAGGATGTATCCGTAGAAGAAGAGATTTTGGAAACAAAGAAATTAAAAGATTTGCGAAACACGAAAAATCCCGCTGGAAAATACTTTTCTATAATGGTGGCTAGAAAAAATGATTGAATCTAACACTGTTTATTTTGTTGGTTCAGGTCCAGGTGATCCAGAGCTTATAACCTTAAAGGCAAAAAAACTGCTGGAAAAAGCTGATGTCGTCGTTTACTCAGGATCGTTACTCAATCCAAAACTACTTCAATATTCCAAAGAAGGCGCAACTCTTCATGATGCGGCTCTTTTGGATAGAATAAAGATTTATGAAATATTGAGAGATTCGACGAAGCAAGGAAAACTTGCCATTCGTTTTCATGATGGAGATCCTGCGCTATTTAGCACTATCAGAGAGCAAATTGATAAACTAAACTCGGATGGGATAAACTGTAAGGTCATCCCAGGAATAACTGCAATTTTGGGAGCCGCTTCTTCGCTAAACTTGGAGTTAACACTTCCTGGAATTACTCAAACACTTATTATCACAAGGGCTGAACTCAGAACTCCTGTTCCGGAAGGAGAAAAAATTTCTAACCTAGCAACACATGGTGCGACCATGGCTTTCTATCTTAGTGTTCACCTAATAAGAAACATAGTAGAAGAATTGCTTAAGGCAGGTTCCTATCAAGCGACTACGCCTGTTGCTGTTGTATATAGAGCTACATGGGAAGACGAGAAAATAATAATTGGAACTCTTGGTGATATTGTAGAAAAAGTAAGAGAAGCCAAAATAACCAAAACCGCAATTATCATTGTTGGAAATGTTATTAATCCAAGCAGCTATGAGTTTTCAAAAGTCTATGATAAGAAGTTTACGCACGGATATCGAATAGGGGACAAATCAAAATAGTATTTTAGAAGGTAACTACATTACCTATTTGCATTCATCATAATACTATTTGATTAGAAAATTTCTTCATCCTTACGCATCCCACCTAGTCCTGATTTGACTTTTGCAGCACATTCTATACATATATCTTCGGAAAAAGGAAAACTTTTCGAGCATTCTTTACAGACAGGTTTTCCACAATTAGGACATTCCTTTGTCGATGTCTGAGAATTGCACAAGGAGCAAATATTATTTTTCATGAATATAATTAGTGCTTTGAAGGCTAAAAATATATCGCATGTCTTTTCTTCCAATTAACAAGACATTCAGGAAATAGAAAGTCTACAATAGCGAAGGATAGTATTGTTTATTTTTGAAACAGCGTGGTTCATTATTTATTTATGACAGTGGTATTCTTGAGATTTCCTTTTGACTTGTGTTTGACCAAGCTCCCATAACATTGTCTTTTGCTTCTGCTTGATTTATTCCGGTTATTTCACTGAGAATAATTTCCGTGGCATGCATTGGAGGCCAGGCCATTGCAACATATTCACCAACATTTCCAGCTTTTTGCAGTGAGGCCGGAATTAACTTATCGTCTGCAAATCCTAGTGAAGCAAGTTTGTGTTTGATAGAGTCTATCAAGTCTCGTTGTCCGTGTACAATTAAATGTACAGCTTTACCATAATCAATAGTCGACATTTTACCATCAGTTTTTCTGTTAGTCAGTCCTATAAAGATAATTATCTAATAATAGAGTCAACTAAATCTAGAATTCAGATTTTGATCTGCCTATGATTATTAGCATACTTGAGAACATTTCCAAAGAAATTTCTTCACTCATTTCTAGAGTTATAGATTTGCTTTTGTAAGAATGACGGGTTAATATCGCCATAATACAGCGGTAGTTCGGATTATTTTTCTCAGCATGTGGAAATCTACGATATTGAGCGCGATAGGAGATTGAATTGATAAATGATGTTTAGAACCACCAGGAAGATAAGGGTTGTCATGTTAGGATTATGAATCGCTTGACGAAATATTGTTTTATCTGATATACTCAACTCAATTCTTGTCACTTTATCACAAGATTAATTTACAAGACATGTAATATGCTAATGCAGTTTTGTTTTACTTTAGTCAAGTCTAACGTTACCAAAATTATCCACTATGGAAAAGGCAACTCAAATGGTATTATGGAAGTTACAGTCTTTTTCGGGGGTAACATAGACGATACGGTATTTTTAGGACTAATATCTTCGTCCATATTAACTTCTTGTTGACTAGTGGTCAAGGGTAAAAAAGGAAATAGCCTTATTTCATTTCTAAAACAAGAATCAAAAATGCCACAATATTTAAAGTACGAAGCTCCAGAGTCCTTTTCATAGTCAAGCCAGTAGGGAGAGTAAATTGTTATTTCAGACGCATATGTAGGTTGAGCTGAAATAAACGCGGTAATACTAATAGCGATGACGGAAGAAATTACCAGTAAATGATACTTTTTACCCTTATTCAATCCAATATCAGATTTAATACTAAGTATATTTAGAATGCTTTAACAAATTTAATAAGATAATTGAATAATTGAGTGCAAGAATCTAATTCCTAAATTGATAACATACAAAGATACGTCTAGTATTTGCTAGAAAAAATCATAGAATTCTTTTCTGCTAAAATGCCTGAGATTAATTGAATATCTATTAGTAACCTTTTCGCAAAAATATTTCCGAATAATTTAAGATATGATTTTCATGGTAAATTTAGAAAAATCAAAAAATCAGTACTTTATGAAAAATTATTCGCGATTACTTTACATGATCATGTTATATTCTACTCATAATATCAAAGATGTAAATGAATGAAAAATTAATTGATATAAGAGGTCTTGTTTCTAAAATGGATTTGGATGGTTCAGGCTTTCTTGGTTTCTTTGAACTTGAGCATTTGCAGGCGGGCATCCTGAGATTAAAACCAGGCGAGCAGGATACGCAAGAACCACACTCACTAGATGAAGTATACCTGGTTTTAGAAGGGGATGGATATATAGAAATAGGAAAAAAAGCATACACGATAAAGAAAGATTTGTTCATTTTTGTGCCTGCTGAAGTAAAACATAGATTTTACGGTAATACTAAAGAAATACTTGTTGTATATTTTTTCAGTAATTAGACAAGAGTAATAATCTATGTATCTATTTACATAACGTTCATATCAAATAGTTACATTTACTTTTCTATCTACGATAAATTCATAGGCATTGCTTCTAAATGTTTAGCTAACACCATTAAGACTTCAATCTTCTTTTTGGGATAATTTGCAAAGGAAAGTGCCTGATCAATAAAGTCAGATATTGGGATAGCCTCTTCACCAACTACTTCGATCCCTTTTTTAGTCAACAAATATGATTTTGTAACAGGTGATGCTTGAACACCATTTAGAAAATAATGTTGTGACTCAGACATAGCTCTGCTTGCCTTTGAATAGACTTCTTTTACGTATTCAGTTTCAACAGCTATATTTCCTTCTAATTGGCCCATACGCTTGACGAGCTCATTGACTCTTTTGACACATTCAAGTACCATTCTTATTCAACCTAATTATCTCAGAACATCCATCTATTCAGAGTCTATTCTCAAGTCGTCTTTCTTTCCTTCTTGTTCTTGTAATTTCTTGAGCTCACTGACCAGAAACTGCTTGTATTTTTCTCTCTCCTGCTCAGTCATTTTATCCAAATTAGAACTAAGTGTTAAACCAATAGCTGATAAACGATCTATCATGTCCACAGCCATAAACTTGCCAACGTTTCCAACTTTCATCACCACATCCAGTTGCTTTTGCATAATATTGTGAACAGAATCAGCGTCTGCGGCAATATCGATACCTCTTGAGGTGATTTTGTACTTGCCACTATCAGTCTCGCTTATAAGACCTTCTTCTAAAAGCCTGCCTAGCATTGGATATATTAAACCAGGTGATGGTTTCCATTTCCCTCCACTTTGCAGAATAGCTCTATCAATTATCTCCTTACCGGTCATGGATTCTTCTTCGAGTAGACGGAGAATATAATGACGTGAAAAGCCTCTAGGTATAGCACTGCCAACTCTGGCAAGCCAATTTGATAACATATCACTAGTAATATCGCTAGCGATATATTAGCTTTTTCAGTTTGAAAGTTCTGGTAACTTATCGGGAGTTTTATCTAGGTGGTAAGTTAGGGGTTTGTAAAGTCTCAGTCCGTATCCCATATTATTGGCCGTATATAGTTCCATCGGATGAAGAATAAAATTCCAATGATTACGATCAATGCAGTAAGACCGATGGGAGTTAGTATTGGTTCCTTAGCAGACTTGTCATAATTCGGTAATGTTGTAATATATAGAGAATATGCAATGACAACTACCATAACCGCCATAACTATCAAAAGAATTTTTAACAAATGTGGATGGCGTATTCTTGGTTGTCTCACGTCTTTCGATATTTTTCAGAAGATTTAATCTTTTACCAAAAATTATTTAGATGTAACTTTTCACTTTGAATTCAGAAGGCGTGTGATATTTATATACAAAGAGATTTTTATTAATAGTCTTTGGCACAAAATGGCGACATTCCTGAAAATAAGAAGAGAACAACTAAAAAGGGAATTATAATAACAATTTTGATTGCAGCTGGTATAGTGGCAGCAAGTTTTCTAGTCTATCTTATACCTTAATTAGGAACATTTGTTCTAGCATTAATTGAATAATTATTTTATTGCAAAAAAGAAGGATGATGAATTAGAAGCTGCTCTTCTTTTGATTTCGCATGATATTATCAAACAGTCCCTGCTGTCCTGTTCGTTCTTGCAACAGTCTAGTACCTTCCTCGAAGAATCTTTGTGACTGTGTGTTATCACCACCTAGTTGATTCCTTAGCATTGCAAGTAAGTCTTCTTGTGGGACATTGTCTTGTCTTGTTGTGAATTCTCTCCTTTCGTCGTCTGAAAACATGTCCGATAGTCCAGGTAATGATGAGAGCAAGCCGGATGCTTGGTTCGGATTTGAATTCTGAAGAAAGAATTTAGAGACTAAGGACAAGCCCATTCTAGCTAGTTCTGGAGGGATTCCCATTTTTTGGGCAAACATTCCAACCATGTCTTCCATATTTCAATATTTGATTTGATATTTATAAACATAGCTTTTCCATAAAGAGGATTAGCTTGATGGCAATTTTACCACGGTGGGGTTTTAGCATTACTGAATACAACGGAGCACATATTTTAGATACTACATAATTTGTATTTGTTAATTCCAATTTCTATTGTACAAATAAGTCACACAAACTTTGTGGAACATAGCTTGGACAATCTGAAAATCCCCCATCAAATTCTGGCGCTGATTGGTCGCCAAATGGTCCAGTTGCCATACCTTCCTGCTGAGTAGGTCTTGATCCCAGAACTACACTAATATCTGTCAATTGATTATCTCTGATTACTGTCAGGATAACGGTATCGTTAACTTTCTTCTCTCTTTCCAGATAGGTGAGAATGTCATCTATTTTACGTACCTCATTTCCATCTATTTTGGTAATGATATCTCCATACGAATTTGTAATTTGTCCTTGCTGATCATAGGAAACATCGCCTGTACGAAATCCTGCCCTGGATGCTGGACTGCCAGGTGTAATATCTGTAACTAAAAATCCCTTTGCGTCAATCAAGCCAAATATTTCGGCCAGCTGAGGTGTAACGTCTACTCCTGTTACTCCTAAATATGGATGTTGATATTCTCCAGTAGTAATAATAGACTGTACAACCTTCTTGATAGTACTTGATGGTATTGCAAAGCCAATTCCCGCATTTGATCCTGTATTAGAATAAATGGCAGAATTAATCCCTATTACTTCATTTTTCATATTTAATAGCGGACCTCCAGAATTTCCTGGATTAATTGCAGCATCGGTCTGAATTACATCTGGAATATCGAAACTTGATGCCGCTGAGCCCATAAACTGAGAATCTTGACCTCCAGAAGTAGGAAGCAATCTGCCAACTGCACTTATGACACCCACAGTTAATGAGCCTGACAATCCAAATGGATTTCCTATTGCTACTGCTGTATCTCCGACAAGTGGCAAAGTGTTGCTTAGAGTTAAGGGATGTACATCGGTTGCCTTTGGATTCAATATCCTTAGGACGGCTAGATCACTGAACGGATCGTTACCAACCAGTGTTGCTTCATACGCATTGCCGTTAAGGAATGTCACTATGTATTCAGTACTGCCCATGCTAAATGCAACTACGTGATTATTTGTAACTATGTGGCCTACTGAGTCATAGACAAAACCCGATCCAATCCCTTGCTGAGATCCTGTCTGAGGTTCTACAATCGTAACCTGAACTACTGACTTTGATGCTGATGCAAAAAGATTTGGTAGCGTCAATTCGGAACCAGATGGAACCTGAACCTGTCCAGGAGATTGCCCAAAAATTTGATACTGATAAGTTTGGTTACTACTCAAAATCACTAAATATGATACACAAATGGAAGATAGAATCAACATCCATTTTCTCATCATTTCACGTCTAAACAATAACTCCAGCTATTTAACATTAACTTTGAAATCGTCGAATTGAACTACATTGGGCCCCGAATGTAAAATTTTGGATTTCAACTGCGACAAATGAATTTCTAGTGTTTCCTGTTTTCTTTGATCAAAAAAAATGATGTCAATAATGCGTGTCAAGAATGCGAATAAAAACTTCTATGATAGATAATTTGGAATAAAAGTATTGTTTTTTGTTATTGAATGTAGAAAAAAAATTTAAAGAATTCCTATGATTTAGGAATTAATCAGAATGTTCCACAGCAAAAGCTATCTTTACTGTTACTCGGTAAGAAGATATTTTACCTGTTTGTGGATCTACCTTGGCAGTCATATCAGTTACCTCTAATCCGGTAATTCCATGAACTGTCTTATGTGCTTCGTCCAAGGCGACCTGTGCCGCTTCACTCCAACCTTTTTCAGAACTTCCTACAATCGCTATTATTTTTGCTACATGACTCATTTGAGTCATAAGATATTCATCGTAATTAATTTCCTTCTATCCAGATCCATTTCAGCAAGGATAACAGGCGTAAATGATATTAACCCTTGAGGCAATCCTTGTTATTCGAACGCAATGTATTCTAACCTGTTATGATTGAAAATAAAATAAGATGAACGAAATGTTCATCCACCAATGGTAACATTCATGATATTGATTAGGTTGTGAAGTTAAGGTTTACTTGTGGTACTATATTCCTAGCTTGTGCTGTAGCTTCATATTGAGGATACTGGTCATAGCCCCAAGCTTTTGCACCAAGAAATCCATTTTCATTAAATATGTTATTTGGGAAGGTTCTAATATGAAGGTTAAAATCTCTGACGCCATCATTGTATGCAGTCCTACTAACAGAAATTCTATTTTCAGTACCGGCCAATTCATCCATTAATCTTGTCACAGTAGCATCAGATTTTAGTTCCGGATATGCTTCATATGTTAATATAATCTTACTCAGTGTGGCCTCCAATTGATTGCTCAAGTTAACACGTTGTGCTGCGTCTGGAGTTTCCATCCACTGAGATCTGAGCTTGGTAATGTCTTCTAGAGTTTGGCGTTCAAACTGCATATAGCCCTTTACTGATGATACCAAGTTGGGTATTAGATCGTATCTCCTTTGAAGCTGGGTATCCACATCTGCTGCACGTTTCTTTACCATTTCATCCCTAGATTGCACCCCATTAAAGCCAGATATATACATTGAATACAAACTTATTACAATAATTATTATTAATGCGACAATTCCTATGGCAACTTTAATCCCCGTTCTCATATCAAATCACAATAACTTTGTTTCAATATGATCAGCACCTTATTAAATCCACTGGATTGATGATTGTAATCGCAAACCATATCTACCTACCTGCGCCTCCGCCGCCGGAGGAACCTCCGCCTCCACTATAACCACCGCCACTGCCGCCGTACCCTCTTGAAAAACCGCCACCGCCTCCTGCCCAACCTAGTCCGCCCAATAGACCTCCCCAACCAAATCCGCTACCGCCCAAGTCATTTCCACCTTGTCCACTTCGTCCAAATCTCCTTCTTCTTCCGATATAAAAAATGACGGCAACAATCACTAGAAAAACTAGCATCAATATTATTACCTCCCAACCACTCTCGCTTTCACGTGGTTCATATTCTTGGTAAATCTGACTCTGATTTTTATATCCAATTCTCTCAGCGATTGCTATTGCTGTTGTTAAGAAAGCCTCACCTAAGACATCAGGATTCTTGGTTCCTTCAAAATTTTGTCTTGCTGGAACAAGATATGAATCCAAAATCGCACCCGCAGTACCATCTGTAATATTTCCTTCCAGTCCTCTTCCGACTTCTATACGCATGGAGCCG